>DNPO01000089.1 GCA_003501375.1 Candidatus Sumerlaeota bacterium
CGAAAAACACAAAACACACGAAAACGGCCTCATGCTGTTTTCGTGTGTTTTGTGTTTTTCGTGGTCAAATTAAGTTTGTGACCGACTTTACTTGTTTTCCGGGGCCTTCCCGTACGCCTTTTCAAGCCGTTGATATTCTTCATCCGAAAGTTTCAGAATGGAACCGTGACGAAACTTGAAGGGGAATTTGAAGCCCTCTCCTGGCGTAAACTGCCCACTGGCAAGGTCTGTGGTAACAAAGGGCTTGTAGCCCTGTCCCTTGGCGTAATTATCCATAATCAGGCACCACGTGGCTGGTTTGCCATCAGCGGCAGCCACCTGATAGCACTCGGGGCCTTCATACCCAGTCAGTTTCGCCAATGAAAAATTGGGAACATCTGTCCAAGGCCCCATCAACTTATCGCTGACCTCCATTGTGACCGCTTTGAATTTCTCGTCTTTGGTAAAACGATAATACTTGCCGTCGCCACGGACGATATCCGTATCGATAATCGTATTGGGTTTCTCGATGTAGATGAAGGGTTTGCTAAACGTCTTAAAATCCTTTGTGCGGGCAGCCCAAATGCGGTGCTTAGCAAAATTATCGCTCTTGGTCATCGACGCCCAGAACACAAGGTAGTCTTTGGTATCCTCGTCATACACGGCTTCAGGAGCCCATGCGCAACCGGCATCGTCCGGGGCGACCTGTACCAGGCGCGGTTCATCCCATTTCACAAGATCAGTGGATTCCCAAATAACAATGGACTTGCTGGCCGCTCGAACAGCGCGTCCCCAGTCATGGGTAAGATTGATGGAGAGGTCAGTCGCTATCAGGTAAAACTTTTTCCCGTCGTGCGAACGCAGAAGGAACGGATCGCGCACACCTTTGTCTCCCAGTTTGCTGACCAAAATGGGGTTTCCGCCATTCAGTGCCTCCCACTGGCGACCATCCTTGCTCAGCCCGAAGTAAATCTGCTCGGTCATCGGAGTCTGCTCACCCTTGAAAGTGATAAACAGAAAACCTCCATCACCTGCGAATGCGGTTGCTGCAGTTAACATAATCATCATGAGGAGAAACTTTTTCATCGGTATTCATTTTCTTTCGTAGTGGAATAAGACCAACAGGTATTTTGAATGAATAAAAAACCTGTAAATTTCATAGCACATCAGCATGAATATTTCGACAAAATTATTCATTGCCCCCCCGAAAAACAATCCACAAATTTCATAAATTGACTCAGCAACCGTATATTCATGAAATCTGTGGATTTTTCGGTTTTCCGCTCTCGACCAATGCAATTATTTCCGCGGGTGATGCGGTAATGCCGCTTGGTGTACATGTTCGTTCAAGAACTCGTGAGCGTTGTGTTGCGCTTCCGCATCGGGATGTTCTTCCCCGGTGATTGCGCTTCCGCCTTCGACCACTCGCACCAAGTCACCCACTGATGTGTGCATCATGTGCGCCTGAGCAGACAGTTCTTCGCTCGCCGATGCCGTTTCTTCAGAGTTCGATGCAATCTCCTGCGTTACCTTGTCCAGTTGCATGACCGCCTGATTGATCTGCTCAATTCCCTGCGACTGTTGAGAAGTCGCGTTGGAAATGGCGTCTACATACGACGCGATTTTACTGGAGGTTTCAGCCACCTCTCCCATACCATTTGCGGCTTTTTCCACCACCGACGCACCATGATTGGAGTGTTCGATACTTTCAGAAATCAGTCCCGCCGTGTCCCGAGCTGCTGACGCGGCGCGTTGCGCCAGGTTGCGCACCTCTTCAGCCACCACGGCAAAGCCCTTACCGTGTTCACCCGCTCGCGCGGCTTCGACCGCAGCGTTCAACGCCAACAGATTCGTTTGGAAGGATATTTCCTCGATTGTTTTTAAAATACCAGCAACCTGATCCGACGATTTTTTCACCTGTGCCATCGTCTGAACCATTTCCTTCATGTCTGCCTGCGTCCGCTCCATAATGCGACGTGATTCACCCATCAGTTCCGTGGTTTTTCGGGCGTTTTCTTCATTGTTCTGCGCCTGCCCCGACAGTTCTTCCAACGCTGCAGACGTTTCTTCCAAACTGCTCGCTTGCTCGCTGGAAGCACTCGCCAGTTGCTGGCTTGCATCTGACAATTGCTGCGAAGCCGCCGATACTTGCGAGGAACTTTCGGTCAAATTCATAATGACGGCCTGCACCGGACGGACAATACCGCGGGTAATAATAAACCCCAGCAGGATACCCACCATCACACCGCCCAAGGTCAAAGAAAGGCAAAGGAAATTGGTTCTGGCTGATGTTGCAGCCATGGACTCATCCATCTTTTTTTGCAGGGTGGAAATATCTTTCATCAATGCCCCCCCCAACACAGCCATTTGATCCGACGCCGTTTTGTTAGCCAGCACTCCTTGGTTAAATTGCATGCCCGCATCGGCATAACGCTTCAGATCATTCTGGATACTCTGCATCACAGCCTCTAATTTTGCCTCTCCTTTAACGGACTCTCCCCACTTTACAACGCCCGCAGACAAGATATCCAACTGTGCCTTGTATGCTTCAAATTCTTTATCGCTATTGGTCGCAATATAATAGACGGCACGCACGCGCAGCAATAAAAACTCCTGAATGACCTTTTCATCGAGCAATGTGGAAATCATATCCCAACGCTCCAGCCCTTTAACATCACTCGCCGCAATAGCCGTTTTGCGCGCAGGTTCAATCACATCGGTTCGCGCCGCACCAATCGTTTCTGTCACGCTCTTCCCTACATCTGACCACACTTTAAACGCCGCATCACGAGTTGCACGAGCCGTTTTCTGACCATCGAACGCTTTGAAATACGGGTCCAACTCTTTAATCGCGCTGCCAAGAACCTCACGCTCCTCTTTCTTCAATTCAGGGGTGGCGCTCAAAACATTCAATCCAGCCTTTAAACTTTCGAACGCAACTACCCACGACTCTGCAGCATTTTTTCCCGTGGTCGGATTCACCTCATATCCCTTGATGGCAAAGTCCCGCCGCAAGGCACCACATTGATTCGCCGCCTCCAGACAAATTGCCCCTTGATTCATTATTTGCTGGTTGGAATTAATGTTGCCCAATCCCAGCCAACTGGTGCCGCCCACAATGGCCGCCACAATAACGAGAATGCCAAAACCGAAGGCGATCTTGAACGACAGTTTCATGTTACGCATGATGCCAGTTCCTCCAGTGCATTAATCCGGAATAGGTTTTCTTGTAAAAATATCAGGGCAACCTTCGCTTGACTTCATTGTAATGCGGAGGACTGGGCAAGTTCAAGATAAATGAGAATTTGCCCCATAGTATTCTTGGGATCGAATTGCCTCATAATATAGATGTTACTGAAGGAAACTGGAGTAAAAACAGAAGAGTATTAAGCAGAAATAGGTTGTGTGATTAGTCTTTGTTTTTCAGTGCCAACAGCGCGCTCCGCCAGCCAAAGGCGAAGCCCCTGGCTGGCATGGAGCGCGCCGTTGGCTCTGAGAAATCACCACTGCGGCATCACTGATCTCTGGGGGGGGTAACACTACCGATTTCGGTGAAGCGCGCATGAGTGTCCGAATTCAATTTGTCATGGGGACTGCTTCAGATTGCTCGTTGGGATCATTCGCAGCCGTTGCTTGGACTGCGGGTGCGACAAGTTGGCCTGGAAGAATATATGGGGCAAGCGGACTCTTCGGTAATGCTTTTACTCCATCCAACACGGACTGGGCGTTGAGCAACGCGCCTAATGGACTGGTGTGCGTATGCTCTTCAGGAAAGTATTTCGGTGTGGTGTTGGCTTTTCCGATGGCATCCAATTTTTTGGCAGAAATTTCGTTTAGATCAACAAACAAGGCTCCTTCGGCTTTGGCCGCCTGTTCTGTCCACTCGGCATACCCATTGGGGCGAGCGCGAACGATTGCCGTGCCTTCTTTGTTCCAATCGTTACGGGGAATCAGAGAAAGCAGAACCACCGTTGCTCCTTTTGCCTTGGCTTCGCGCGCATACTGTTTCATGTAATAACCAAAAGAGTGAACTTGGATCGTTTGGCTAGTTTTGGGGTTCACCCAATCTTGGGTTTCATCGCCCATTCCGCGCAACGAGGTGCGGGTGGCGCTTTTGGTATCTTTAAATCCACCACCATCATTGTGCCCAAATTGAACAAACACAAAGTCTCCAGGTTTGAGTTGATCCAGTACGGCTTGTTTCCAACGTCCTTCTTCAATGTAGGAGCGGCTGCTGCGTCCTCCTATAGCCACATTTTTCACAGTAATTTTGGATGAATCAAAGCCGGGAGCAATCACATCTCCCCAGCCGGCTTTTCCCTTATTGGGATTACAAACGGTTGAATCGCCCACAATGTAGAGCGTGGGTTTTGCAGCGGGGGCTGTCGCCTGCCCCATCGCAGCACTTAGGGAGAGTAATAGGGCTGTTATTGTGCAGCATATAATGAAAAATTTTGACACTTTCACTGTGATTTGTTTCATTGTTTTTCATCCTTGTGGCTGGTTGATATTTTGAGAAAGTGGTACGCAAACGCGTCTTTCGTAAAAAATTATGCGCGGTCTTTGCCCGGATATCCACAAAAAAATGCATGATACCCAAAGAAATATTCTTTATACAGGTGGGCATATGTATGAGTTTTTTTGTTGCGCTCGGCTATTTTTCTTGCCGATTAGCAACACGGTGCGATAGGATTTTTTTCAGTAGTATGCTCCGAGATGCTTTGGTGGCTTGAAGTATTTTCACTGGTTATTTAGCAGCAGATTTTCTTCTGTTTGTGAAAGGGATAGAAATGTTATTACATTTGTTTACATGCAAATTTTTCCCTGAAGTGACAGGCGTTGAAAAAAGAAGCAATGCCTTACTCTGGAGCATGATGCTGTTTAGTTTTTTTGCGCTTTTTCCCGTCTATAGCGAGAACGCGCCCAAGCATCAGGTTGTAAAGGCAGTAAATCTGAGTCCCGTACAGTCTGCGGCTGTTTCCGGTTTCGGCTGTGTCAATAATGGAAATTACTACACGATTGATAGCGGCGCAGGTCTTGTTTTTGAGGTGAATAGTTCCTCGGGTGATATTACTTCCCTTAAGTTTAACAACGGGCCGGAAATGCAACTCGCACAAAAAGGATCGCACATCAGTTCCGGTCTCGGAAAGGGTACTCGGGTTTCGGTGGATACGAGCCACACCGATATTCTCAAAATTACTCTGATACATGAACCGATTACGCATTATTTGGTGGTGAAGCGCGGGATCAATAATATCTACATGGCTACCTATGTAACGGCGGAGCCGCAGGTGGGGGAATTACGATGGATTACGCGGTTGCGGGACGGGATATTCACGAATGTGCCGTCTTGTTCAAATCTGACTGGTACAAATGGCAACGTGGAAAGTAAGGATATTTTCGGTGTGGGAGATGGTACTACGCACTCCAAATTCTATGGGAACCAACAGGCCAAAGACTTGACGATTCGCGGCGTCACGGGAAGCGGTGTGGGCGTGTTCATGGCGTATGGCAATCGCGAAAGCAGTTCGGGCGGGCCATTTTTTCGCGATATTCAAAACCAGACATTCGAAGTTTATAACTACATGAATTCCGGGCATGGGCAAACGGAACCTGTTCGAGTAGGGGTACTACATGGGCCGTATGCGCTGTGTTTTACCAATGGTTCGACGCCTTTGGTGCCGGATATGAGTTTCATGGGCGATTTGGGATTAACCGGGTGGGTTCCCACTTCCGTGCGCGGTTCGGTGGTGGGAAAAGGATTGTCTGGAATGAACCCTGCCTTTGTCTACACCGTCGGGTTTTCCAATCAGACCGCTCAGTATTGGACAACGGCCAAAACTTCGGATGGCAGTTTTGAATGCCGCGACATGAAACCTGGAATTTACAAGATGATCGTGTACAAGGGCGAACTTGATGTGTCTTCTGCGGATGTCACCGTAACAACGGGCACTGTGACAAGTCTTGATACGCAGAAAGTGACCGATCCCAGCACGGCGCCTGTTATCTGGCGCATTGGCGATTGGGATGGCACACCACTGGAGTTTAACAATGGCGGCAACATTTCCCAGATGCACCCGTCGGACAAGCGCAACGCCAGTTGGGGACCGACTACTTACGTTGTGGGTAGTGACACGGCAAAAAATTTCCCGGCAATTCTTTGGAAAGGGCAGTCCAATCCAACCACTATCAAATTCAATTTGACAGCGAACCAAGTGGTTGCTCATACCGTGCGCATTGGAATCACAACGTCGTTTGCTGGTGGGCGTCCACAGATTCAGGTGAACGGTTGGGGCAGCCCACTTCCCAAGGCTCCAGCGGAGTCCAAGTCACGCACCCTAACCATTGGTACGTATCGTGCGTATAACACCATGTTTACGTATCAGGTGCCTGCCAGTGCCTTTGTTAGCGGGGAGAATACGATGACCGTTAATGTTCAAAGTGGCTCTGGTAGTCCGAGCGGGTGGTTAAGCGCTTGCGTTGGTATTGATTGTGTGGATATGTATTAGTTGAGGCTATCGTTGCAAAATCGATTGGCTCATGTATGCTTTACGCTGATGCAGGACGTTGAGACGCATCCTGTATCAGCATGAAACGTGCATGAGCCAATTGTTGTAATATGAGGCGACCAATACTATGAACCAGTACCAAACGACTGCCGACCTTATCAAAAAAGCACGTCGTGTTACGGCGTTTACCGGAGCGGGTATTTCCGCAGAAAGTGGCATTCCACCTTTTCGGGGCGAGAATGGACTGTGGAATCAGTATGACCCGCAATCTTTGGAAATTGATTGGTTTCAGCGGCACCCGGCAGAATCGTGGCGTGTAATTCATGAGATATTCTATAGCGCTTTTGCGAAGGCTAAGCCGAACCCGGCACATTTGACCCTGGCGGAATTTGAACGGCGTGGAATTCTTAAAACGATCATTACCCAGAACATTGATAATTTGCATTTTGAAGCGGGGAGTCAGAATGTGCTGGAGTTTCACGGAAACTCTCGTGAATTGATTTGTCTGGAATGTGGCAATCGTATTCTGGCCGAAAAGATGGACTTGCAAAAGTTGCCGCCACTTTGCAAAATATGCGGGGGGCTGTTGAAACCGGATTTTGTTTTTTTCGGTGAGATGATTCCTGAACCGACTCAGACGCTTTCTTTCAAAGAAACCGAATTGTCCGATTTGTTTTTGTTGATCGGCACCACGGGCGCAGTAATGCCCGCCGCGTTGATTCCGCAGCAGGCGAAGCGGAATGGCGCGACGATTGTGGAGATTAATCCCGAAGAGTCGTCTTACACGCGTGCGATTACCGATGTTTTTATCCAGAACAAGGCAGGCGAGTCGATGCAGGAAATTTTGAAAGCGTTTGATCTGCTGTCGTGAAATATTTTTGAGCGGTTTCTCTTGGAGGTTTGTATGCGGTCTTTTGCTTATGCACTTCTGATTAACTCCGTGTTGTTTACACTTTTTTTTATCACTTTTAATTCTCATTACGAATTAATTGATGACCTCTTTATGCAGTTGATTGCCCAAGGGTTTTATACCGGAGAACCATCGGAATATTTGGTGTATACCCACTTTCTAATAGGATTGATGCTGCGTTGGCTCTACAGTATTTCTGTCCAGTACAATTGGTACTTCCTGTATCTCATGGCAGTACAGTTTACGTCTCTTACTGCTCTGCTTACACTTTTTCAGAGAGGGAGGAACAAGAAAGCGCTACTTGTCTTGTACTGCGTTTTTTTTCTATTCGCACAACTACATATGTTACAAAATCCCCAGTTTACCACGATCGCATTTTTAGCGGGTGTTGCTGGTTTGTTTCTATTATTGGAGGGATTATGTGCAACCCCAAGTGTACATAAATTTAAAATTTTAATGGGATTTCTGTTTATTGCACTGATGATTATGGTGCGGAAAGATGTTTTTTTTGCGCTCGGATTGTTTGCCATTCCCTTTCTCGTCGAGCGAATGCAAAAAAACAATCTGCGCCGTTTTATAGGGGGCGCTCTCGCTTGCATCTTACTTTACGCAGCCCTTTGGGGAAGCAACCAGTGTTATTACAAGCGTACTTCCGAGTGGGCAAATTTTTTGGAATACAATACCATGTACGGTAAAATTGAAACAACGAGATTGAAATATTATGCGATCCAAGCGGCACCATCGGTGGGGTGGAGCGCAACCGATGCCCTGATGTTTGTTGAATTTTATTTTCCTGAACCCGAGGTGTATTTGCCTCTGTCTAAAATACGAATTTTTATGGAAACAGCACAAAAAAATGCCGCAGCAACTCCTTTGTCGTTACCCAGCGCCTTTGTTTCTTACTTTTCAGCAACATGGTTAGACGTTGGGGGGGCAACTGGTGCTTTAACTATTTTTGCTATTCTTGTTTCTGTTGCGTGTGTTTTAGTTTCTGGTCATCATCGACGACGATTGGCTATTACGTTGTGTGTTTTGTTTGTTTATTTATGCTTGGTTGGGTTTTTAGTTTATCTCCATGCCCATTTTCCTCCCCGCCTTTCGTATTGCATGCCTTTGTTTATCATATTGGTTTGTTTATATTGGACTGGAGAATTTGTCTGGGGGGCAGGGGGGACTGAAAAAATTTACCAACGCTTTATTAAATGGGGGGCATTGACGATTATTGGTGCGTTGTGCGTCAGTCCTATGTTTCTTATGGCTAAGCGTTTTCTGCGAGTAAATGCCGGATATCGGGATGACTTAGTGGGGGTACATAAAACCATTGCGGATCCAATAAAAAAATTGTTACCTGGCGGAGAAAAACCCGTCATCGTTTTGTTCCCCAATGGCTCCAATTTGGAGCGGAGTTTATTTTTTTGTAAAGGGAATGATGCTCCGTTTTATTGTGTTCCTTGGAGTTGGTTGGCACATTCGCCTATTTTCCAAAAAGTTTTGGAACAGCACCATCTTCTTCCTTTTTCGCGCTCTTTGGTAGATCGTCCTGATGTTTTTTTGCTCATGGCTGATAACTGGATTGAACGAGTAAAAACGTTTTATCTTGAGCATTATGGGATGCATGTTCGTTTTGACCGAGTTTTGAATGCAACAGCACTTAAGGAATCTGGAAGGAAAAACGGACACTCGCTCTATCAGTTACATCTTGAAAAGAACGAGCAATAGGGAATTGATTGGACGTACCTTGTTGGTAAGTTTTGTAGAAATTCTTGCAATTTAGATCAAGGGTAGCGAGAATACCCGTGGCATTGTGGGACGGCAGAGTATTTGGCGTTACTTTATTTACTACACGTTAGATGTTTCCAGAAAAGGACTTTTGAGCAATGGCGATTCCCAACCCCAATTTTTTTGACCGCTTAGGCAAAGCGCAAAAACGCAATAAATCCCTGTTGTGCCTCGGACTCGATCCCGAACCGTCGAAACTTCCCGATATTTTTAAAAAGCGTAATGCTGCTGATGTAGCCCGTTTCAACAAGGCTATTTTGGAATCTTGTGGCGATTTGATTTGTGCGGTTAAGCCTAATTGGGCGTTTTATGAAGCGATGGGCATTGATGGATTGAAGGCGTTGGAGAAAACTTTGGAGGCTGTACCGTCAGGAATTCCAATTATTGCCGATGCCAAACGTGGCGACATTGGCAA
>DNPO01000177.1 GCA_003501375.1 Candidatus Sumerlaeota bacterium
CAGATGCTCTCCCAGCTGAGCTATGCCCCCACTGACTGAAACCGCTGCCTTGAGGAACTTGCGTTCCAAACTGCGCGGCACAGAAATGGAAGTGTATGCAATTAGCCCCCTTCTGTCAAGGATTTCTTCGCGTCTTTTTAAAAAAATATTTCAAGGGGTATTTTAACGGCTTTTTTTGTTCGATATTCTGACGGCTACGAGGGCGGAAAATTTTTCCCGCTCGTCAAAAAATTAGCGCACGCATAAAATCGCAACTCTTTATATTGCAATCGTTTGTCATATTTTAATGGGATTTTTTCCACCTTGGTACTGTGCTTGCGTGCAACGCTCTCCTGTAGAGCCGAAAGGAGGCTCGCGTGCAATGAAAGAGATGTATGTGGCCTTATCCGGCGCTATCGCGCGTGAACAACAGATGACACTGGTCGCCAATAATTTGGCGAACGTCAATACTGCAGGGTTTAAGAAGGAATTGGCGGTTTTTCGCGTGCGTCCGACTGAAACAAATTTGAAGTCCATGGAGCAAACGGCGAGTTCTCAACTGAATTTACCGTCGGCGACTGCGCAGATTGAGGGGGATAAGAATTATACGGCGCTTGCGCAGACTTGGACGGATTATTCGACGGGGTCTATGCAGAACACGGGAAACTCGTTGGATTTGGCGCTCGAAACACGGGGGCAGGGTACTGGTACGCCGTTTTTTGTGGTGGAAACGCCCGAGGGGGATCAATTGACCCGCGCAGGAAATTTTCAGGTGAACAGCCGTCAAGAAGTGGTCACACCTGCCGGGTATGCGGTGAAGGGGCAGGATGGCAATGCGTTGAAATTAAGTGCCGTACCTCAGGATCCGTTGGCTGTTTCGGATCAGGGTGAAATTATTTCCGCTGGGCAGAAGATTGGGGCGGTGCAGGTGGTGCTGGTGGATGATGTTCAGCAATTGAGCAAAGCGGCGAATGGGTGCTATCAGCAGCAAGCGGATGGAACGCCTGCTTTGCGGACTGCTACCGCTGCGGATGGCGTGGTGGTGCGTAACGGGGTGTTGGAGTCGTCGAATGTGAATATTGTGGATGAATTGGTGCAGATGATTGACTTGCAGCGTAATTACAACCTGTTTCAAAAGGCGATGCAGACGCTGGATGAGGAATCATCAAAATTGATCAGTATGGCATCAACGTCTAGATAGAATTAGGAATTATAGGGGTAAAGGCTGGACAGAAAAGGGGATTGAATCATGCGCTCTTTGTACATCGCTGCCACGGGCATGAAGGCTTTGCAAACGAATTTGGACGTGATTTCCAATAACTTGGCTAACGTGAATACTACGGGATTCAAGCGCGGGCGTGCAGATTTTGAGGACTTGCTGTATCAATCCGCTCGTCCGGTTGGCGCCAGCACAAGTACGAGCACGGAGTTGTCCACGGGTGTTTACTTTGGGCATGGTGTGCGTTTGGCTTCCACTTCCAAGTTGTTTACGCAGGGGTCGGCGACGTATACGGAAAACTGGACGGATATGGAAATTGAAGGCACGGGATTTTTCCAGGTTTTGTTGCCCGATGGTCGCACGGCTTATACGCGCGATGGGGCATTTAAACTGAACTCGTCGGGTATCTTGACGACTTCAGACGGAAACCCCGTGATCCCGACTATTACCGTTCCCTCGACGGCGGTGAGTGATACGATCAGCGTCAGTACCGATGGCATCGTTACGTATCAGACGGCTGCTTCCACCGCGTCGGTTCAGGCGGGACAGATTACACTGGCATCTTTTATCAACCCCGCGGGTTTGCAGGCGGTGGGGAGTAACTTGTTTTTGGAAACGTCGGCGTCGGGTACGCCGACGGTGGGCAATGCGAATGCGAACGGTTTGGGCGCTATTCAGGGCGGATATCTGGAAGTGTCAAACGTGAATATTGTGGATGAACTGGTAGCGATGATTGTGGGGCAGCGCGCTTATGAAGTGAATTCCAAGGCCATTACCACTGCGGATCAGATGTTGCAAACGGCCAACGAAGTGAAGCGGTAATGCGTAGCAATTAGGTCGTAGAGGAAAGAACTTTATCATGTCACAAACACCATCGTCCAAAGTCATCCTCCGCCTGGCGGGATCGCTTGCGTTAAAAGCGCTCGGGGTCTTGCTGTTGATTGTGATTGCTGGCGCACTTTTTCTGGCGGCGTCTGCGTTTAGTGCCGATGGAGCGGAACCGATGCGGCAAACGCTTGCGCCGTTGCCGACTTCTAACACGGTGACGGTTGCCCCAAAGGTGGAAATCCAGTTTCATGCTGAGAATAAAGTGAGTAACGTTAGTTACACGCTGGGTGACATCGCGGATGTGGTTTGTTCCGATCCGCTGGAGCAAGCGCGTTTGGAAGGCTTGGCATTAGGGAAATGTCCGCAGGTTGGCGTTACCTCTCCTTTGTCTGCGCGGCAGTTGGCAGCGACGCTGGAGATCAAAGGGATGAGCAAAGACGCAACATTAACCTTTCCTAAGAACATGTTGCTGGAGCGTTGCGGCAAGGAACTTGACCAAAAGGAATTGCGGGAAATGATGGAAGCGGAATTGCGCGCGAAGTTGCCGGAGGCGTTACAAGGCTGCGTACTTTCGGGGGTGCAAACGCCGCGTTCGCTTCTGTTACCTGTTGGTGCGTTGGAATGGAATGTGGAAATGCGGTTACCACCGAAAAACATTGGTATGGGAACTTTTAATGCGGAACCCGTGGTCAATGGCATTCCGCAAATGAAGTTTAGTGGTGGGTTTAAAATCGATCAGAATGTTACCACACTTCAGGCGACCACGGTATTGCGGAAGGGCGAGGTCCTTCGCGCGGAAAACTGCAAGGATACGAGTATTACGCTTTCCAGTTTGCGGGGCAAGCCGATCACAGCCGCTGATCTGGGCGAGGCATTGACGGCTAAGCGACCGTTGACACCCGGCGAAAACTTGACTTGGGAAAATGTGGAACGGCAGGTGATGGTGCGCAACGGACAGTTGGTGGAGATGAAGTTGGAGAGCGTGCAGGGGATGAGCATTATTACGCGGGGCCAAGCGAAAATGAGCGGTGCACTCGGTGATACAATTGATGTGGTTAATGTATCTTCGGGTACCAAAATACATGCGGTGGTGAGTGGGCCGGAAAAAGTAATCGTGCCCTTTTAAGCAAGTCGCCAGAGAGAACATTGGGCAGGGATAAGCAGGATTTTTGTTTTTGTTTGGGAAATGTACGAGGACCAGGCCATGAACGTTAGCGTAAAAAAAATCCATCGACTCATTGCATACGCGAGTGTTGCGTTTTGCCTGCTGAGTCTTTCCGGTTGCTTCGTGACACCAGAAGTGGCGGAGAAGAAAAAAGAAGCGGATGACAATGCGCTTGCCGGGCCTGCGCCCTTGGCGGCTAAGGATGGAGAAGTAAAAAACGATGGTTCCTTGTTTCATCCGACTAACGGGTCGCTCTGGGGCGATGATACAGCGCGTAATGTGGGGGATATTGTTACCGTAACGGTTTCGCTGGATCAAAGTGGATCAAAAACGGCTACAACGGATTTAAGCCGCGCTAATTCGATTGATGCGGGTATCACTTCCATGTTTGGCAAAGAAACAAGTTTGCCGGGTATTGGCAAGGGTAGCACAACGGCTGCGCAGTTGCTTAAGGAAGATTCCACCAGCACGCACAAGGGCGATGGTTCTACCACGCGGGAAGATAAGTTGACAGCGAATGTTTCCGCGATTGTCACGCATGTTTATCCGAATGGGAACATGCGGATTCATGGGTCACAAAATACGTTGGTGAACAACGAAAACACCTTGTTGACGGTCGAGGGCGTTATTCGCCCCAGTGACATTGCTTACAATAATATAGTCTTATCCAATCGCATTGCCCAGTTCCGTATGGAAATGACCGGGCGTGGCGCGGTAAATGATGTTCAAACACCCGGTCTGTTGAGCCGGGCTTTTAACAGGCTCTGGCCCTTTTGATTTAAGCGGGGCAAAATAATCGGTTCAACTGCTTATATTCTGGAGAATCCGGCATTATGAAAAAAATATCCTTCCTCCTCCTTTTTGTCCTGTGCTTCAGCGCGCTTTCGCCGGTGGCGCATGCCGTTCGCGTCAAAGACATTTGCTCAGTTGAAGGCGTTCGTGAAAACCAACTGCTGGGTTATGGTCTGGTGGTCGGTTTGAACAAGACGGGTGATGATCGCTCGCCTGGTTTTACGGTGGAAAGTTTGACCGCGTTCATGCGCAAGAACGGTATTAATATGGAGCCATCGGCAATCAGCGTCAAAAACGTTGCGGCCGTTATGGTAACGGCTAAGTTGCCGCCCTTTGCCCGGCAGGGGATGAAAATTGACGTGGTGGTATCTGCTCTGGGTAACAGTGAAAACCTGCAAGGCGGTGTGTTAATCGCAACGCCGTTACGTCCGGTGGGTTCCAGCACGAATGATCCCGAGAGTATTTACGCCGTGGCGCAGGGAAATATCAGCACGGGGGGATATGCCGTGTCGGGCGGTGGAGGAAGTTCTAGCGCATCGCAGGTCAAGAACCATCCGACGGTTGCCATGATTCCCAGCGGTGCGATTGTGGAGCGCGAGGTTAAAACTGCTTTTGCTACCAAGCCGGAAATTCAGTTGCTACTGCGTAATCCTGATTTTACCACAGCGTTGCGGGTGGCGCAGATGGTCAATAGTTCCTTGGGCGCGGACACGGCTCAGGCTCGTGATGCCACTTCGATTGCAGTAAAAATGCCATCAACGGGCAACGCAGAGGAACGCGTAGCGTACCTGTCGAAAATTGAAGCACTGGAAGTCAGTCCCGACTCGCCCGCACGCGTGGTGTACAACGAGCGCACCGGGACTATCGTAATGGGATCGAATGTGCGCATTTCCACCACGATCATCACGCATGGAAATTTGATTTTGGAGAAGAAGGGTTCCAAGTCCAGCACGATTGCGCAGTCGAACCCGAGCGCGCTGGTTCCGGGTACAACGATGAAGTCGGAAAATGAAGACTACAGCGTTAAGGCTACGGAAGACAAGGGTGAGTTCCGCACGTTGGAAGAAGGCGTGACGATCGGCGAGGTGGCACGCGGATTGAATGCGTTGGGTGTTTCGTCGCGGGATATTATTTCGATTTTGCAGGCACTGAAGGAATGCGGTGCACTTCAAGCCGAACTGGTGGCGATGTAAGGACAATTACGAATTAAGAATTACGAATTAGGAATGACAAATTACACATTAAAAAGTAGGCTACCTATGACAACAGCCAGCACGTTTCCCACACAAAACATTGACCCGCGTTATGCCGCGCAAAGCATGGCGACGATTCAGGCTGCTGCGAGGGCGCAGGCGCACGCGAAAGCCGCTGTTGCATCTGCGGCTGCAAACGGGGAATCGACCGCGAGCGGAGAGACTACAGAAACGTCATCTACGGGTACGACCACACTTGCTCAGACGGCTGCGTCGGCTTCAAAACTGTCCGGCGGCGAGATGGACAAACTCCTCGGTCAGTTCCAGAGCATCATGTTCACGGAAATGATGAAGGCGATGCGCTCCACGGTGCCCAAATCGGAACTGTTCAAAAAAAGTTCGGGCGAGGAAACGTTTGAGTCCTTTTTGGATGAACAGTACGCCAACGCCGCTTCGCAAGGGGTGGGCGGGCTGGGACTGACGAAAGCACTGAAACGGCAGTTGGGGCTGAGCGATGATGATAGCAAGATGCCTTCGCCTGAGTCGATTTTCAAGAAAAACCAAGCAGCAGCAATACAGGCCGCGCGTTCGCAACCGGCCATCCTCGCAGAAAAGGAGTAAGCCAGATTCACCGGGAAATCAAAATGGGGTTTGGGACTCAAGTCGCCTCGTAGTTCTTCCGATAAAGGAAAGGAAACGATGGCGTACATGCCTTGCATCGCGCAGGGCATTCAGTGGAAAGCGAGAGTGAATACAGCATGAGAATTTCTGGACGTAGCAAATCCGTTGGAGGCGCATCTCCGCTTACGGGCGCCGCCCGCTCCTCATCGCAGGACAAAGTCGATTCGCTTGCCGCATCCGTTCTGCCCAGGAACGACGATGTGGAACTTTCGGATTCGTCCCGCGAGGTGGACAAGGCAAAAAGCCTTTTGAGTGCCATGCCCGATACTCGCATGGAAAAAGTGCAGGAGATCAAGCCCCTTGTGGAAAATGGCTCGTATCAGATAGCCTCAGGCCGTGTAGCTAAAAAAATGGTGGATTCCGCATTGCGCGAGTCCGTCAACGTTCGAAAACAAAAACGCTAACCCCCATGGTAGTTGATTTCCCGGCATCTGGCCCTTACCCACGCCCATGCCCTCTCTCACTGAAGACCTCCTTCTCACGCTCGAAAAGCAAACTGCGCTTTACGATCAGGTTCTGGCCTTGATGGATCAGGAACGCACCGCGCTTCTTTCCCGCAAACCTCAGGATGTGCTCGATCTTGTGCGTCACAAAGAAACCATATTGCTAAAAATCCGCACATTGGATGAGTCGCGTCAACTCGTGTGTTTGCGTTTGGCCAAACTCTGGGCGTTGCCCGTAGCACAGATCACGCTAAGTGTGGTGGAAAGCCGCAGCGATGAGGTGCTTGCCAGTCAAGTTTCCGCCGTGCGCTACCGGATGATGGAATGCTTGGAGCGTTTGCGCGCGGCAAACGAGATCAATGCCACGCTGTGCCGCCGGGGGATTGAAACCATTGAACTCATCATGCAAACTGCTTTTGCTGCTACTCCCACGGAGAGCCTTACCACGGCGGTTGCACCCGCGACTTATGGACGAAGCGGGCGCTTGAATGGGGGCGGGACGTACAATAGCAAGCAATGGAGGTAAGGATGGAAAAGTTGTATCGCGAGGGTCTTCGTCCCTAAAACAAATCCCAAGATTTGCATCTTCTTAACCGTATGAGAATTTGTCGTTCCGGAAAGTACGTGTCATGTCTCTCAACACTTCGCTTAACATTGGCTCACAGGGGTTGCACGCTGCGCAACTTGGCTTGCAAGTTACCGGTCAAAACGTGGCCAACGTCAACACCGATGGCTATAAACGGCAAGTGCTGGATCAGGAAAACGTGGTTACGGGCGGCGTTACGATCCAGTCTATTAGCCGGCAGTTGGAACCGTACGCCGAAAAACGCTTGTTGAGTGCGACGGCCGATAGTTCCAGTTCCTCCCTGGTTGCCCAGGCTTATTCCAGCCTGGAGGATTTGGTCAACGATACCAGCAACAGCGGGTTGAGTGATGCGTTCAGCACTTTTTTTGACAGTTTGCAAGACTTGGCCGATGACCCCAGTGGCACGGCCGAACGTTCCACCGTGGTGGCCAGTGCGGAGAGTGTCACGGACATTTTCAATTATCTCGGGTCGCAGTTTCAAGACTTGGCCAATGGGCAAAATGACGAGATTACCAATGCGGTGAGTACCATCAATGATCTGGCGGATCAGATTGCCGCACTGAACAAGCAGATAACGTACCAGTCTAGTTCTGAAATCGGAGTCAACGAGTTGAAAAACACGCGCGATGAGTGCGTGAGACAACTCTCCGAGTTAGCCCCCGTCACCGTGGTACAAGATGACAACAACGTCTATCAGGTTTTTGTTACGGGCAGTATGCCTCTTGTTTCGGGCACCACCGCATACCATTTGACCACGGAAAACGAGGGGACGGATGCTACGCACAACAGAATCATTTGGAATACCGATAGTGGAATTCAGGCAGATATTACGAACAAGATCACTTCGGGAACCATTGGCGGAGCGCTGACTGCCCAGGCTGGCATCGAAGATCAATTGGATAAACTGGATGCGATTGCAGCGGAATTTGTTCTAACCTTCAACGCGCAACACCGTGCTGGTACGGGGTTGGATGGCAGTACCGGCGTAAACTTTTTCGAATCGTTACCCGTTTCAGGCCTTGCTGCTGGCGATAATACCGGAGATGCGACCATTAGCAGCGGGACGATTACCGATGAAACCGCGCTGACCCTGCACAATTATGAAATCCAGTTCACCTCCGCTTCGGATTATCAAGTAGTGGACACCAATACGGGGAGCACGGTTACATCGGGCACCTACGTGAGCGGTGGAACCATTGACTTTGATGGGATTCAGGTGGTGATCAGCGATTCTGGGAGCGGGCCAGCCACGGATGATGTGTTTGAGGTCAACACCGTTACCGGTACGGCTGCGAACATTGCCGTTTCCTCCGCGATTATCGCATCGACCGATGCCATTGCGGCGGGAAACACCAGCGCGACGGGCGATAATGAAAATGTGCTGTTGTTAGCTGATATGCAAAACAATTTGAGTTTTGATGGAAACGATAAAACGATTGACGAGCAATACAACGCCTTGCTTGTCAAAATCGGCTCGCTCTCCAGTAGCGCTACCCTGCAATCGGATGCTGATAGCGAAGTGCTCACGCAGGTGAACACCGTAATTTCCAGTGTTAGCGGTGTCAGTACGGACGAAGAAGCGACCAACATTATTTTGTACCAGCGGGCCTATGAGGCTTCTGCCAAGATTATTTCCGTTACTGACGAAATGATGGAGACACTCATTAATATGACATAGTGTTTGTTTAGCAATTTTTCTTTTCAAGAAGACAACAAAAGAATCAGAAAATCTACCGTTGGTGTTGCACCTACGCTTCATTCCAAGGCGGTTTGTCATCATGCGCATTTCCACCGATTACCTCTACAGCAGTTCGATCCGTTACATGCAACAGAGCGTGAGCAATCTTACCAGCGCACAGGAAGTCATGTCGACGGAGCAAAAGGTCAACCACTTGTCGGATGATCCAGTTGCCGTGGGGCGTATTTTGGATACTTCCAAGTCTATTTCCCAATACGATCAATATCTCACCAACATCAGTACAGGCAGTACGATGAGCAGCCTGTACGACGATTCCATGGACTCAGCAATCGAACAGTTGACCAGCGCCAAGTCCCTTCTGTTGGCGGAATCCAACAGCGCATCTTCTACCGAAACAACACGCGAAACCGCACGGGTTCAGATTGTATCCATCGCCAGCCAACTCGTTACTCTGGGAAATCTTCAGTATGGTGATAAGTACCTCTATGGCGGGTACAACGATAGCGCTGCGCCTTTTCTGGACCTGTATAGCACGGTAACTGCCGGTGCAGCCAATACGGGTACAGGAGTGGTTTCCTATAATGAAATTAGCGACCAGTCTGCAGTTACCAACGATGCGTATACCGTTACCTTTACCTCGGCCAGCACCTATGACATAACCAATACCACCGCTGGAACCACGGTTAGTAGTGGCGCAACCTACACCGATGGGGAGGATATTGTTTTTGATGGTATTACCCTGCGCATTACGGGGACGCCAGACGCTGGGGATACGTACGATGTCACCACCACGCCTGCGGGCAGTTATGTGGGTGACGCTGGAATCATTCAATTAGCAATAGATAACAACACGTTGCAAACGGTAAATTTTACCGGCAGTACTGTTTTTCAGGGGGTGGGATTAACCGACGGACAAAATGTTTTCACACTGTTACAGCAGGCGAATGAAGCCCTCCGCACCGATGATCAAACCACCATCAGTACGCTGCTGGATAGTCTGGACTCGGCTATTCAGCAAATCAGCAATCAGCAGGCGATTGCGGGTACACGCGAAACCGCGCTGACAAGCGCAGAGGATCGCGTGACTACTTTGCAGACGAGTATGCAGTCGCTGCTTTCCGATTTGAAAGATGCGGATACCGTTGAGGCGACCACGGAACTAACCAAGCAGGAAACGGCATATCAGGCGGTACTGACCGCTACGTCGAAAAGCATTAACTTAAGCCTGTTCGATTTTCTGTCGTAGAGCATGGCTTCCCCATGCTCTTTTTATTTTTTTATGATTTTCATTGTCAGCCCGTTGAGGATTTTTGAGCGCTCCGGGCAACAAAATTTCCAGGGTGAGGTGGTATGGCAACACGGGAGGGCGTATTTTACGCCCCCGTGTTTGCACCGTTCTGATTTTTCCGATGCATTGCGCGGAAAAATGAGAAGGGTGAAACATGCCATTTTCGCATGGTGTTATTTTAAATTCATACCGAACAATGTCATGACTTCCGAGCGGCTTTTGGCGCTACGTTTGAAAACGCCGGTTAATTCGCTGGTGAGGCAGGTACTGGTTTGTTTTTCCACCCCGCGCATACACATGCACATATGCCGCGCTTCCATCACCACCGCAACGCCAATGGGCGACAGATGTTCATTCAGGGCCGCTGCGATTTGCCGCGTCAGGCATTCCTGAATTTGCAGGCGGCGGGAGAACGCATCCACAATACGCGGGATTTTGCTGAGTCCGATCACGCGTCCATTGGGGATGTACGCCACGCTGCACTTCCCATAAAAGGGCAGCAGGTGGTGTTCGCACATGCTGAAGAATTCGATATTTTTCACTGCAATAATTTCATCGTACGCTTCTTCAAAAACCGCATTGTTCACTAACTTTGAAATATCGACGTGGTAGCCGGAAGTCAAGTATTCCCAGGAACGCGCAAAACGCTGGGGCGTGCGCAGCAGTCCTTCGCGTTCGGGATTTTCCCCCACCGTTACGATGAGGTCTCTGCCTATTTTTTCCAACTGCGCCAGGGCGGGATTCTCGGCCCCGGTGTTGTTGTCATCTGAACAATCGCAAAATGCCATAATGCTAAATTCTCTCTCTTGCGCAAAAAGTGATCCGTTGCTGAGTTGCGCAGGACTCCGCATCACCGAAAATCCTACTCGCATCATACAAGTCTTGCAAAGCTAAAAAGCAGCGCTGTTCCGCCGGTTCAGAAAAATCCAGTTCTCAATTTTTTGTTGGTCACCAACCGGATGGGGCGTTGGATAT
>DNPO01000440.1 GCA_003501375.1 Candidatus Sumerlaeota bacterium
GCAGTAGGGTGGGCGGCAAAAAAAACGCCAAAGCCGCAGCGCGAAACCAACGCACCAACTTGGCACCGTGGGGGTGCATATCCAACGGAACTGATTGTTTCTCGTCCATGAAACGGAAGCCTTTGGAAAAATTATGCGCTGAGAATGCGGTCACCCGCGCGGATGACACGTCCGTCTTTATTGATAAAAACGTGGCGCGTGATTCCCTGCACCAGCAACGCGTCATCATCTTTGCGGCGGATTTCATAACTGAAATCGAGCGCCACGCGCGTCCAGCGGGTCACACGGGTTTTGACAATCAACAGGTCGTCATACTTGGCAGAGGCCGTGTACTTGCAATTGGCTTCCAGCACGGGCAGGTAAATACCGGCTTCTTCGCAGGAACGGTAGGAACGTCCCAGCGAGCGGAGAAGTTCGGTGCGCCCGATTTCGAAGTAAATGAAATAATTGGCGTAATAGACCATGCCCATCTGGTCGGTGTCACGGTAGGTAACGCGGACTTCGGTTTCGTGCTCGGAAAGCGGGGCTATGTTGCGGGCTTCGTTGTTAGTTGGATCGGTTTGGAGAGCCATAAATACCACTCGGCGGAGGGATGGCCGCACAATAGGCGGCAAAAGCAGGGATGATTATCCCTGGAATCCATGGTGAAAGCAAGAAAAAGGGAGGAGGGCAAAGGGATGCGGGATGAAAAAATCATCCTGCATCCTTTTGCCCTCCGGTTTGAACGAAAAGACAGGCGCTTCTTTGGGCAAATATCACGGGTTGACTTCCAAGCACAGTACCGACGCTATCGGGTCAGGCGCGGTAGTTGGCAACTCGATCGAGAAGGTGGTCATCTCGTTATCCGCAACAACTTCGCTCTTTAATGTCGTTTGCGGGTCTGTCAAAAGATATGCCTTTGCCAGTTTGGCCTTGTATGACGAGGTGATGCTGAACTTGCCTTCCGCCGGCCACTGAAAAATGTGGACATATATCTTCCCGGAACCATCCGGTTTTAACCTGGTGGTTGCGCGCCAATCCCAGACGACTTGGGGTTTGCGTCCCGGATTTTCCGCTTGGGTGGATGCGGCTTTCTTGACATCCTTGAACGGGTTGGGGCCGGTGGCGTAAATTGCTTCACCGTTTACTTTGAGCCACTTGCCTATTTCTTTCAGCCGATCAATCTCCGGCTGGGGAATCAGACCTTCCGAGGTCGGTCCGACATTCAGCAGGTAATTACCGCCCTTGCTGGCAATATCGATCAGGTTGCGAATCAGGGTCTGGGTAGATTTGAAATTAGTATCCTTGGACTTGAATCCCCAAGTATTGTTGATGGTCATGCATGTTTCCCAATCGCGTCCATCAGAGTAGCCATTGGCGGGAATCGTTTGCTCCGGTGTTTCTGTGTCACCCTTGAAACCGCCGCCCAGCCGGTTATTCACGATCATTTGGGGCTGCAATTTCAACAGCGGTAAAAATTGTTCTGCGCGTGCTTTGTTCATGTTTTCCGGCGTATCCCACCACAGAACGCAAACATCGCCATATTTGGTCAGCAGTTCTTTAACTTGCGGCACGGCAATATTCTTAATGTAATCATCCATGGAGCCTTCGTGAGTCGGGTCCCAATGCTTCCCGCGAGAGGTGGCGCCGCCGGGATGCGTCCAGTCCTGCGCCTGAGAATAGTAAAAGCCCAACTTCATGCCATGCTTTTTACAGGCCTTTGCGAGAGGCTCCAGTAGATCCTTGCCATACGGCGTGGCATCTACTGTATCCCAGTCTGTAACCGCGGAGTCGAACAAGGCAAAACCATCATGGTGTTTTGCGGTAATGATGATATATTTCATTCCCGCATCTTTAGCCATTGTTACCCATGCTTCCGGGTCGTACTTTACTGGGTTGAAGTCCTTGGCGTACTGCTTGTACCGCGCGATCGGAATCTTGCCCGAGTTCATGATCCATTCGCCCAACCAGCCAATATCTTTGCCGTCATAAACGCCAGCCGGCACGCTATACACCCCCCAATGGATGAACATGCCGAAACGCGCTTCTCGCCACCACTCCATGCGGGCATCGCGTTGCTCTTTGCTTTCAGCCAAGGGGACTGACTCAGCAGACGGATTTGATTGTGCCGATGGAGCGGGCCCTTCCGGTTTCACTTGCGCCCAAGAACCGCCCAAGGCGAGCATTAAAAAAATAAGCGAAAACGGTACAGAAAAACCACATTTCCTTTTTGTTAGTGCCATTGCGTGACCGCTCCTGTGTGAACAATTTTTAAATGGGTGTGATTGTTTGCTGAAAAGCAAAAACAATGTATTGTTACCGTTATCTCTTTTTCTGCGGTTTGTCAAGGGGGAATGTTGCCCCCATGCGCGCTTGATATTCCCATTACCTCCCATTCTTTAATTCATTGCCGCTTGTCTGTGGATGGTATAAATTATTCCAGTGGCATTTGCCGCCCTATTTTGTTTAAAGCAAAGGCTGGTATGAACCTTCTTTCCGCGCAGGCGCTTGAAAAATCTTTTGGCGAAAAACGCCTTTTTGAAAATGTTACCTTCGGCATCGACGATCGCGACCGCATCGCGCTCATCGGCCTGAACGGTTGCGGCAAATCTACGCTGCTGAAAATGCTGGCCGGCGTCGAACCGCCCGATGGTGGCAACATTACCTATAAACAGGAATTGCGGATCGAGTATCTGTCGCAAAATCCCACGTTCAACGACGCACATACGGTACTGGAACACATTTTGTCCTCCAACACGGTTCGTGCGGCGTTGGTGCGCGACTACGAACAAGTTTGTCATGCACTCGAAGTAAACGGTTCCGACGAGGCCTTGCTGCAAACGCTCGACGATCTGACGCACCAAATGAATGCGGCGAATGCCTGGGAGTACGAGGCCCGCGTGAAAACGGTGCTGGGCAAACTGAACGTTCACGACCTGGAAAAACCCGTGGTGCAACTTTCCGGAGGCTACCGCAAGCGTGTGGCGCTGGCGCATGCGTTGCTGGCGGAATCGGATTTGTTGCTGCTGGATGAGCCGACGAACCACTTGGATGCCGACACGATTGATTGGTTGGAAGAGTACCTGCGCGACTTCGGCGGCGCAGTTGCGTTGGTAACGCACGACCGCTATTTTCTCGATCGCGTTACGCGGCGCATTTTCGAGATCGACCGACGCGAGATGCGGATGTACGATGGCAACTTTACTTATTATTTAGAGCAACGGGCTGAGATGCAAACGCACGAGGCGCGGCTGGAGGACAAGCGGCAAAATATTTTACGGCGCGAAATGGCATGGCTCCAACGTGGCGCCCGCGCCCGCAGCACCAAGCAGAAAGCGCGCATCGAACGCGCCGAAGTGTTGCGCGAAACGAAAGTGGAAGCGAAGCGCGAAGCATTGACGTTCAACATCGAAACACGGCGCATGGGTTCGCAAATTCTGGAACTGGAAAACGTGCGCAAGTCGTTTGGAGAGCGCGTGCTTATCAACGGCTTCTCGCGTATTTTTCAAAAGGGCGAGCGACTCGGCGTGCTTGGCGCAAACGGTTGCGGAAAATCCACACTGGTCAACATGATCGCCGGGCGCATTGAACCGGACTCCGGCAAGATTACGGTGGGCGAAACCGTACACTTTGGTTATTACGACCAGGAAAGTTTCGACCTCAATCTGGATGAACGTGTGATCGATTACGCCAAGCGCGAGGGCGGACCGATGCTGCGAAGCAAGGATGGTTCGCCGCAAACCGCTGAGGTCGTTTTGGAGCAATTCCACTTCACGCCGCAGAATCTTTATACAAACATTGGCAAGTTATCCGGTGGCGAAAAGCGGCGCCTCTATCTGGTGCGGACGCTGCTGGCCGATCCGAACTTTCTGATCCTCGACGAACCGACGAACGACTTGGATATCCAGACCTTGCAGGCGCTGGAGGACTTTCTCGACGGCTTCAGCGGATGCCTGCTGGTGATTTCGCACGACCGCTACTTCCTCGACCGCACCGTCGATCAGGTGCTGGTGTTTGAACCGAATGGCGAGTTGCGCACCTACCCCGGCGCTTACAGCACGTACGCGCGAATGAAAGAGGAAGAGCGGCAGGACGAGTCCGCGCGCGAAGCCGTGAAAAAAGCGGCGGTTGCTGCGTCCGCGTCCAAGGAGTCGTCCAAGCGCCCGCGCAAACTGAGTTATAACGAAACGCGCGAACTGGCCGCCTTGGAAGAAGGCATTCCGAAGATGGAAGCGCGGCTGGCCGCACTCCAGGACGAAATGGCTGCGGCGGCATCGGACTACGTACGCTTGCACGATCTCACCGCAGAGCAAAGCGCGTTGGAAACCAAGATTGAATCATCGTTGCGCCGTTGGGAAGAACTGGCGTCGCTGCTATAATACAGACGCGGATTCAATACTTAGCGAGCACCCCCACCAAACCCTCACAAAAACAAATCTCAAAGTTAATACCTCCATTTCTAACAAATGGGGTATTTTGTCGTCGCTACCCTTGTATGCTTTTACGGCAAGTGGGGGTTTTATGTAGACATTCATTATTTGTTTTCTGTACAATAAGTCGTTCTTCATAAGAATAGCATCACTTCAAAATTACTTAACATTTTCAGGTCGGGTTAGCCGGAGGTCCAAGATGAAAAAATCCAGCGCCTTCACTTTGATCGAAATTTTGATCGCAGCGTCCATCATCGCAATTCTTTCGGCCATCGCCGTGCCAAACTACATGGAGGCACAGGTGCGCAGCAAGGTAGCTCGGACGCAAAATGATCATCGTGCGCTCACAACGGCAATTGGTGCTTTTATTGTAGATCACAACACCAGCCCAGCGGGATTGGCTACGCTGACCCGACCAACCGCCTATATAACCACTGTGCCTGTTGACCCCTTTCTCCTGCCAGAACAACAACCATATCATTACACAGTAAGGGGCGGATTAGACTACACCGACTGGGTGCTCATGGGCCGTGGCCCGGATAAAATATTGGATCAAATTCGATATGACACAACAAACGGAACCCGTTCAGCGGGTGATATTATCTACGAGCGAAAACCGTCGCTACGTTATTACTGGCCGGAATCAGAGCAATGAACCGACACAAGCGTTATCAGACCGCATCTGAATTTCCCAAAACATCCCCGTCAAGGAGGGATTGACAAATGAAAAAGGAATCCGCGTTTACACTAATTGAACTGCTCCTCGTCATTGCGATTATCACCATCCTTGCAGGCATTGCCGTGGCGGATTTGATGGAAGCGCAAGTGCGCAGCAAAATCAGCCGTGGACTCTGCGATATGCGTTCGCTGGCAACCGCCATTGAATGCTACCGCGTGGATAATAACGCGCGTCCTGCCAGCCTGGACAATGTGACCTCACCCATTGCCTACATTTCCAAAATCCCCGTTGATCCCTTTTTGGCGGACGAGCAGCAGCCATATGTATACAAGTGGATCGATGGTTCAAACTGGAAACTGTATTGTGTTGGGCCGGACAAATCCATGAGCACATATGGACTGTACGAAGTAACAAACGGCTCATCCGCTTTTCCGTTTCACTATGTCGACACCGTATGGGCGCAGCACTTGGATGATCTGTTTGGAAAATACTCTCCGACTTACGATGTGACCAATGGAACGTCTCATACTTTCGACCGCATATATGCGCCCAAAAATGGCACTATTTCCTATGGGGACATCGTGTATCCCATTGACTCCCCCTCTCCCTATATCGAAAAATAGGCAAAAAGTCGGTGGATATGCGAACACAACCCTTTCAAAGTTGAACCCGTTTTGACATTGTTCCGATGTCTGTTGTTTCTCCTTGCAGTCCCGCGTATCCTTTGCTTTTAATAAACCACCGCACAACGGTTGAGCAAAACATGGATACGACTTCAGCCCCCCACCCTCCCACCCCCCGCGTCAATCCATTGATCACCCTGTTTCGGGAGTGGCATCGTGGTGCGCGCGGGTATGCGTTGGATGATGTTCGGGCGGATGCGTCAGCAGGCCTGACCGTTGCGGTCATGGGCATTCCGCAAGCAATGGCTTACGCGATGCTGGTGGGTGTGCCGCCCATCTACGGTCTTTACACCGCGGTTATCAGTTGTATTCTCGGTGCGGCATTCGGCAGTTCGCGCCACCTGATCACCGGGCCAACCAACGCCACCTGTATCGTGTTGTTCAGTATCGCATCGCCCTACGTTGCCGAGGGACGTAGCGCCATCGAAATCATTCTCCTCCTCTCATTTCTCGCGGGTGTGGTGAAGTTGATTTTTGGGCTGCTGCACCTGGGCGGAATTGTGCGGTACATTTCCAACTCCGTGGTGGTGGGCCTGACTGCCGGAGCAGGTGTACTGATTATTGCAAACCAGTTAAAAAACTTTTTGGGCTTCCAACAATTCACCCCACACGCCTCCCATATTTTTGCCATCCTGGAAGAAACCGTGCATCGTTTCCCGCAGGCAAATTGGCACGCTGCTGGATTGGCCGTTTTGACCATGTTAATTGTCGTGCTGCTGCGGCATGTCAACCGGCGAATTCCCGGCCCCTTGCTTGGCGTGGCCGTTTGCACGGGACTCGTTTACTTCCTGGGATGGAACGATGCTCCACATCATGTCTCGATTTTGCGCGATCTAACAGTCGCCAATGCTTCTGGCACCCCCAATCTTTTTCCCCTGCACATCCCCGAGTACCTCCGATACGATTCGTTCGACTTTGAACTTTTCCGCCGAGTCTCCACGGGCGTGGTAGCGGTGGCGTTGCTTGGTTTGGTCGAAGCCGTATCGAGTGCGCGTGCAGCGGCTGCCCAATCCAACCAACAGGTGGATTACTCACGGGAATTTGTCGGGCAGGGCATTGCAAACATCGCGGGTTCCTTCTGTCTCAATTTTGCATCATCCGGCTCGTTCACGCGCACCGCGCTGTGCCTGCAATCGGGCGGGCGCACCCGCATGGCAGCCATTTTTTCCGCACTCTTCACCGCGCTCGCAATCGTGGTTGCCGCGCCGCTGATTCAATGGGTTCCGCAGGCAAGTCTTGCGGGGATGCTGGTAGTTATCGCCATTTCCATGATGGAGGGACGGCGGTTCCAACTGGCTTTTAAATCCGGTGGCAACTCACGCGTGGTACTATTCACCACGCTAATCGCGTGCCTGGTCGTGCCGTTGCACACCGCCATTTTCATCGGCATCTTCGTCTCAATTCTTTTCCTCCTGCAAATTACCGGCAAGCCCGACCTCACGCTGCTGGTACCGCGTCCCGGAGGGCGCTTCGACGAGATTCCGTTCAACCAAGCCACCACACCGGAACCCATCGTGTTAGTAAACATCGAGGGCGACCTGTACTTCGCCGCAGCGGAACAAATGGGCATCGAACTCCAGCAGGTGCTCACGCAAAAAACCCGCGTGGTAATTCTGCGCATGAAGCGCATGCGTGCGGTGGGCAGTTCCGCGATTGCGATTCTCGAACACTTCTGGAACCTGCTGCGCGAGCGGGATATTATTTTAGTGCTCAGTGGAGTCGAACGAAAACTGGCGGGTGTGTTTGTCGAATCGGGCCTGCGTGAAAAAATAGGTGAGGCGAATATTTTCTACGCCGACAACACGATTTTTCAATCGACCGAATTGGCGCTGGCGCGCGCACGCAGCATTATCGAAATGGAGCGCGTGCGAGCCGCCGCAGCCCAACCGGGAAGCGCCAGCGGCATGCTGCAAATTCGCAACCTAATGAACCGCCAGTGCATTCGATTCGGCGATAACCATTCGGTACGCGAAGCGATTTGGCTCTCTTCGGAGATGAACGCCCGGATTAAAAACCATGCGGTGCAACCGCTCTTCCTGCAAGACCGCGAGGGCAAACTCGCCGCCGAACTTGACCCCATGCGCCTGCTGCATCAGATTTTGAACGAAGAGAAAAACCTCACATCACTGACCGACGCGCAGGTCTCTGAAAAATTAAACGCAGCGTTCCAGGGGCGCACACGGGATTACGCGCGGATTCTGCAAACACATCTTTCGCCCGATGCGTCATTCGCGCTGGCTCTGCGCGAATGGATTCAATCTGGTTTTACGTCGGCGGCAGTGTGCGACCACAACGGACGACTAACCGGGATGTTTGGAGCGGAAGAAGCGTTGGCGGGACTGGGCAAATTGCTGCAAATGGCCGCCCCGGAAACGCAGCCGTCCGAACCTGCCGCGCCGCCACCGGATGACGAGGAAGTGTTGTAACAGTAACGGTTCAATGCCTGTGGTTAATGTTTATATAAGTGAGGAATGTTAACAATGAATAGCAATATTCCAACAACAAACAATTCCCCTTTTGTTTCTCCTGCGCGAAAATATATTCTCTTGCTTCTTGATCTGTTACCCTTCTGTTACGTGGGGGTAAGTTATCTTTGTATCGTGAGGGATAATACCCCTGATGCCTTTACCTATGCGCTTCTTGGTGCCGTGCTGTTCCTCGCGGTTGCCGCGAGTATCCATTTTGGCATCATAATGAGTCTTCCGACAAAACATGCCGCATCGCTGCGGGAAAATTGCCTATTTGAACAGGCACGCCTGCGGGAACTTCTTCTTTTATTTACAGTGGTGCATTGGCTGACGCTGCTTTTTTGCTATGTTTGTATTGAACACGTTTTTTTCCCCAACTGGATCGTGGCAAGAGTGGTTTCAGTCCTTTTGGGAAGTACTGCCATTGCGGTAAGTTTCTTTGCACTGGATTTTCTCTTGAGACCAAAATTGCCAGCAGGGATTTCAGGGGAAGAGAGCAAAAACAACGAAGATGTTTTGGCTTGTTGGAAATGGGGGCTGTTCTACTGGAATCCAGATGATCCGAAGTGGGAGGTTAAAAAACTGGTTGGCTATGGAACAACTGTAAATTTTGCCAAACAGCCACGTGTTTTGTTTTGGCTTGTCCTCCTCTTGTTATTGCTCCTTGCGCTGTTTATCTTTTTTTTACTCACCCCTCTGGAACTACGCGGTATGTAGGAAAAGATCGTTTTCTGATCGTTAAGAAACGCCAGAATGCAACACTCCTAAAGATCGCTTACCAGAAAAACCTGATGATCTTTAAATGTTGGGAACGCCTCATGCCTGAAATTCTAGCCAAAGACCTGATGAAAAAAACCTTCCTGCGGTTGGGGCCGACCCACACCATCCGCGAGGCGCTGGGGCTATACCTGGAACTCAAAAGCCGCAACGAGTCCGCCACGGTGATGACCGTGTTGCGCCCGAACGGACACTATGCCGGACTGCTCACATTGTCGCGCCTGATCAAAGGCGTGTTGACCGGGGCCATTTTGGCTGACTTGGAATACATCCGCGAAACCGACTTTGAAAAAACCATTTATGAAATGTTGCACCCACGCCTGGACGCACCCGTGACCGAAGTCATGGACGCCACCGTCCCACTCGCCACACCCGAGCACACGCTCGCGCAAATGCTGGACTTGACCCGGGGGCGGCCGCAGGAGTGTTTTCCAGTTATGGCGGAAAATGGGGAACTAACTGGGGTGGGTTACACAAGCGATTTGTTTAACGCGGTGGCGAAACTTGCGCTGTCGCGGGAAACTGCCAATCCTTGAAAATAAAGGAAGAATTAGAAACCGGAAAAATCACATTCCATCCCCACACCGTTCGGCGCTGTTTTTGCGCTATCGCGGCATTTCTAAACACTATTTTTTATCGTCCAGCGATTAGTTCCAATTGTTGCTTGGCGGTCTGGCGCAGGGGCAACGTGGCACCGTGCGTCGCGAGCGTTTGCAACAAGGTTTTGGCTTCCTGCTTTTTACCCAGACGCAACAACGCCTGCGCACTTTTCATCCGCTGCACATCCTGTTGAACCGGGTGCGTGGTGCAGTCGATCAAATCGCTCAGCGTTTTTTGCTGCCGCCACCAGTCTTCCTGCTCTTCCAACAAATTCGACTTTTCCAGCAAGATGGCCGCACGCAATTGCTGAGGCGGACGTGCATTCAACGCCCGGTCGAGATAATGCACGGCGCAGTGGGGCGATCCCGCGCGACTGAGCGCGTACCCAATTTGGTAGAGGAAAAAGGCATCCAGCGGGGTGGAGGGCGCGGTTTTGCGCAGTTCGATCAACGCCTTGATTCCCGCATGCAACTGCGCGGGCTGGTTGGTCGGATTCAGCACGGA
>DNPO01000385.1:0-3356 GCA_003501375.1 Candidatus Sumerlaeota bacterium
TTTTGGCTCGATCTGGAAAAAACTTCCGAGAACCGCTCTAGCGTCATGTCAACCATCAACTGTCGCGTATAACATGGTTTGTCTTTAGCCCCAAGGGGGCGTTATGAGAGTGCTTCGCAGGCAGGCCAGCCCAGGATAAGCGAAGCGCAACCCTGGGTAACGCACCCATCAGTAAGCAAGCCCTGTAAGGGCGACAGGTGAATGGTTGCTATCCCTTTATTTTTCAATGGTTCAAAACAAAAATATCGCCCCTTCAGGGCTTGTGTTGTTTTTAGTATCCCAACCCAGGGTTGCGCTTCGCTTACCCTGGGCTGGCCTGCCTGCGAAGCACTCTCATAACGCCCCCTTGGGGCTGAAAGCAAAACCGACACAGCAAGGTTGACATGACACTAGGACATTCTCATTTGTTGCGATCCTGATAATAAAAAAAGGCGGTTCATCCAGATGGATGAACCGCCTTTTTTGTCAGACTCCAAAGCGTTTTATTTTTTCACCTGCTGCGCGGCTTGCAGAATATCGCCCACAGGCACAATAACCGGAGAGGGTTCTGAATCTTCAGACGGGCCAGCCTTCAACAAACGGAAACCCAGCAGTTTTCCGTTCAGCAAAAAGACCGGGCTGCTGATAGAGGAGCCTTGGTCGGAAGAGAAAAAGAACGTGCGCGGTTTGGTAACAATGGCCGAAATGCGGCTCAGGAAAACCACCGGTTCACGACCAAAATCTTTGCCCAGACGATCCAAGGTGATAATGGAATCCAGTATTTTGGCCTCGGGAGTTTTCTCCAACGAAACAGCGGTAAAGGTGGCTGAAGTCGCCTTATCTGCCTGGATAAAAGCAAGGTCGAGATCGGGGTCCTTGAGAATGAGTTTCGCGGAAATTTCTGTGTTATCCGCCTTCATAATTTTGACATCGGACAGGGAAGATTTGATGCTGGAATCCGCTTGCCCACTATTCCCAAGGTCCGTTGCGGGATCAATGGTGGAAAGCGAGCAAATAACCAAGCCGGATGCGTCAATCACCAATCCGGTGGCTTCCATTTTTTCATCGTGGGTTTCGGTGCCCATGCTCATTTTAGCGACGGCAGAAACGAAAACAAGCGCTTCCTTGTTTTTCGCGAGTACATCGCGTCCGGCTTGGGCGCTATCTTGCGGCTGGTCAGCGGCAAGGGCAAAAGTGGTGAGGCTGGCACTGAGGGCGAGAATGCTGATGATACGTTTGAACATGATGAATAACCTTTCTGGATGTTTTGTGTGACTCGTGTATTTCGTGGTTAATCTTTTGCTTTTGTTCCACTGGTGGGTTTGTCACCTTTTTCTACTACAGGTTTTTCCTTGGCGCTCCGGGCTTGCTTGGCGGACTCCATCACCTGCGTTGCAGGCAGAACAACGGGAATGGGTTGCGGCATTTCCTGACGCGAAATGGCCCCATTGATCCCAGTCTTGTTCATGCCCCAAATGCCAACAAACTTACCGTCGGCGGTAAACGCAGGCGTCCCGAGAAACGTGCCCGGAGAACCCTGCACCAACATTTTTCCTTCATTCATGCAAACATATAACAGACGCGGTTTGCGCAAAACGGACGAGACCTGGCTCATGTAAACAGCGGGCGTGCGCTGAAATGCTTTTGCCATTCGTGTAACCGTCAGCACACTGTCCAACAGTTTGAGTTCACCAGAAGGCGTTGTCGAAATTGGAGTAAAGGTCGGCTGAGTCTCACCGTCCTTTACGACAGGCACCAGAAAAGCAAGGTCGAGGTCTGCATCGCGGTACACCAAGCGTCCGGGAATCTCCTGCCCCCCCGGAAGCCAAATTTTCAGATCGGAAATGTCCGACTTTACACTCACCTTGCTCTTTATTTCGGCGTTGTTTTCCAGCATTTCCTGGTACAAACTCACCGGGTCAATCTCCACCAGCGAAACAGCGATCAATCCATTGGCATCCAGCACCGTGCCGTTGAGTTCCAAACGGCTATCGTTTTTCTGAGCCGCCTGCCCGGCATAAGCACGCTCCACAGTAACTGTGGCGCTAACACGCACGATGCCAGGCGTGTTCTTCTCCAGAACCGCAGACCAATCATCCGCAGCGGGCAGGTTGACGATACCGCAACACAGGATACAAAGAGCGAGAATAAAACGACGCATTATTTTTTCTCCTTTTCATCTGTCGAGTCTTGCACCGGTTTAGCGCTTTGCGACGTGGTAATTTGTCCATTGTTCTTTTCCCAAATAGGCTCGATTTCCAGATAAACCGTTTGTCGGTCACGCTTGACAAAGAAGACAACTTGTTTGGGCGTGTGCGCTTTAATTTCCTTGAGCGCATCCTTCACCCCATCGGCGGTGGAGACGGGCTTGCCATCAATCGCGAGAAGAATGTCACCGCCCTGTACCATTGCCATCGACGCCCATCCGGCACGCTGTACCATATCAATGAGCACACCGCCCTCGCTTTCCGGAGTTTCGCGGTCGAGGCGCTCTTCAAAGGACAACTCGCGCACGGAGAACTCGAAGTTGTCATCCTCGTAATGCTTCAACTCATTGGAGCGGGACGGAGGCGCTTCCAATGTCACTTTCACTTGCACCGGCTGTCCATCACGGACGGCATCAAACGTTGCTTCGCTGCCCACGCTGCGTTGGCGGATAAGTGTGGAGAGGACTTCGGAGTCTTCTGGACGGGAAGCCTCAATCGGATCACCATCCAACTTCAGCAGGATGTCGCCCACCTTCAGCCCCGCCTTTTCGGCGGAGCGTCCCGCATAAACACGCGTCACGCGCACACCGGGCTTACCTTCCAGATTGAACGCTTTAGCCAAGTCTTGCGTCAGCACCTGCGTTGAGGCGGGCAGCCAAGCCTTCTTCGCCAACATGGGTTGTTCTTTCGGCGCTTCCTTACCAATTTTGACAACGGTCATCAGTTTGAGGAAGTTACGCTCGTATCCGATCAATGCAGGAACGGGCGACTCCTTATCCTTGGTGAGTTCCGTGCTGAGCGTGCGGAGTGTTTCGATGTTGTCCACCGGCTTGCCATTAAATGAAACAATAATATCATTGGGTTGCAACGGTGGTTTGGCCTCACTGGCCGGAGCACCATTGCGAAGAGTCACCACTGCTACTCCTTTGGTATCGGAGCGGTGGAGTGCAAGCGCAGAGAAGCGTGTCAGATTCTGTCCCGTAATGCCCCAACCGCGCAATTCTTCATCATCGCCGTGGGCCTTGCCGCGCCCCTCGGTGGTTACGTTGACGGTAATTTCCTTGCCAGCCCGCTGCAACGTAACCGGAACGGTTTTTCCGATGGTGGTGGAAAGGATCAGGCTGTTGATGTGCGGGATATCCTCACGGATACGCGCATCGGTGGCAACGC
>DNPO01000385.1:3586-4668 GCA_003501375.1 Candidatus Sumerlaeota bacterium
AGGATACGCGCATCGGTGGCAGCGCCATCGAACGTGAGCATCAGGTCGCCAGGGAGTACGCCTGCCTTAGCCGCAGGGGAATTTGGCAGCACGGAACAGATAAGCGCTCCTTTTTCTTCGGAAGCGCTTTTCAAACGCGGCTGACAGCCCGCACCAATCCAACTGCGTTTCACATCACCAGTTTCGATCAATTGTTTGGCTATCGACTGGGCAATATCGGAGGGGATAGCCCCGCCGATTCCCGCAAGGCCCACTTCATTGATGCCGATGATTTCGCCATCGAAGGAAACCAACGGGCCGCCACTGTTGCCGGGATAGATGGAGGCATCGTGACCGATCCAGCGAACCAACGACCCGGTTTGTTCTCCATCGTTTTCAAAACCAGACTCGGCAAAAACGGGGAGCATGAGTTCGGTGTTGCTGACAATGCCGAGTGTAACCGTTTGCGTCATGCCCATCGGGCTGCCCATCGCGAGCACGCGGTCACCAACACGAACCTTGGACGAGTTACCAAAGGCCGCAACGGGCAGGGGCTTGTTCGGGTCTTTGCGCCCCTTCAGGTCGAGTTTCAGAATAGCGATGTCCGCCAGCGCATCGGAGCCGACGAGCGTCGCCTCGATTTCTTCGCCATCGGGCATGCGGCAGAGCGCGCGTTTAGCGCGTCCGGCTACATGATGGTTAGTGATGACGTGGCCTTCCTTGGAAATAATGGCGCCGCTGCCGGAACCAGCCTCCTTCGAAATGCGTCCCTCGTTCGGATAGGAAGTCACGACGTTGATACGCACCAGCGCTGGATAAACTTTGCCAATGGCCACTTCAATCGCGCCACGCATTTCGCTGGATAAAACGGTCTGCGTGCTGGAAGAAGGGAGAATCTCCGTGGCGGGAGGCGCAGCATTTGCCAACGGAGCAAGGAACGTGAACGCCGCAATAGCAGCGGCGGAGCAAACTTTGATTCCAGTTTTTGACATCGTTATTTCCATTCTTTTGATGTGGGTTAAAAGTCAGTAATTTTATGCATTGCTTGAGGATAGGGCCGTTTATTCTGCCAAGCGAAGAGAAAGCAACAGGTAGCGTGTTTT
>DNPO01000385.1:4985-8441 GCA_003501375.1 Candidatus Sumerlaeota bacterium
TCGTCCCCGGCGGCTTTCCAAATAGCAGGCGTGCCATGCACATCGCCGGTGAAACCGGAAGACGCCGTGTAATCATTGACCTTGGCGTTGTAGGTCCCGTCGCCATTATCGGTCAGTTCGGCAATTTGCGAAAAGGTAAACGCCTCGCCACTGGCAGGCTGAACGGTATAACGCCCGTTGGTGTAAGCATACTCGCCCACCGCGTGGTGCGCCTTAGGCACTGTACCAAAATATTTTTTGCATGCCTTGTTTACTTCTTCCTCAGCCAGTTGATTCGCGTGAAAAACCTTTGGGTAATTGATGAGGTTATGCTTGATCCCAAACTCGATCAATGCGTCATCGGTCAGTTTTCCCGCTTCAAAAGGTTTGAGATACGCCTCAGAAAAATTACTGAAGAAGATGTTCAATTTTTTGGTTGCGTCCACATCAAGCGCGACGGATTTTCCCTTGATAACCTCCGTCGCCGGCGCAACATCCGCCGCAGTGGCGGGCACCGTGGCGAGGGACAGGAGAATAGCGGTCAAAAGACTTTGTGTGGCTTGTCTAAGCATGGGAATTCTCCTTGGCGTTATTTTACTTCCTTCAGCGAAAGCAACACATAGTGGCTGCTACCGTTTCCGTTCTCCTTCTTGATAACCGCCGTCATTTTTGCATTGAGTTTAACGTCCTGCTTTGCGGCTTTCCAAACCTTAGGCATGGCGTGAACATCACCCATAAAATCCGGAGGCGCGAGGTACACGTTGACTTTTGCTGTATAGGTAGCATCGCCATTATCCGTCAGGCTGGCAATCTGCGAAAAAACAAACTCATCGCAGGGGCTGGGATAAACGGTGTACTTGCCGTTGGCATAAGGGTTTTGATCCGGCAGCGCCTGATGCTTCTTCGGCGCAACGCCAAAATGTTCTTTGCACACAGCATCGACATGCTTGGCATTCAACTGGCTTTCGTTCTCAAGAAACTCCGGGTGATTCAAATCGCAATGCTTGATGGCAAACTCAATCAATGCTTTGTCGGTGAGTTTCCCCGCTTCAAACGCCTTCAGGCTTACCGCTGAAAAATCAGTAAAAAACATGTTTAACTTCTGCGTTTCGGATGTGTCTAAACTAACGGTTTTAGGAGCGACGTCCCCGGCAACGACCGGAAAAACCGATAACAGAAAGAGGAGCGCGAGAAGAAAAAAACGGGACATGGGGCAATCCTTATTTTAAAAATCAATCCTTCGTAATCTGCGTTCCAATACCACTATCCGAGAAAATTTCGTGCAACAACGCATGCGGCACACGCCCGTCAATGATGTGCGTCTTGCCCACGCCGCGATCCATCGCGCTCACGCACGCGCGCACCTTCGGAATCATCCCGCCGGTGAGCGTCTTGTCGGCGATAAGCGCTTCCACCTCATCGCAGCGGATACTGTTGACCAGCGTAGACGGGTCTTTCGGAGCGCGCAGTACGCCCGCCACATCGGTGAGCAGAATCAACTTGGTTGCCTTGAGCGCCGCAGCAATTTCCGCAGCGGCCGTGTCGGCATTGATATTGTAACTGTTGCCCTCTTCATCCACGCCAATCGGCGAAATAACCGGGATGAACTGGTGCTCATCCAACACGTCGAGAATTTCAGAATTGATTTGAGTAATTTCGCCAACGAAACCGATTTTCGATTTCGGGCTGTCGGGACCCATGGATGCGCCAATCTGTTGGGCAATAATAAGATTGCCATCCTTCCCACTAAGGCCGACTGCACGCCCCCCCGCTTTGTTCACACGACTGACCAGTTCGCCATTCAACTTGCCCGCAAGCACCATCTCGGTCAGTTCCATCGTCTCGGCGTCAGTAACACGCAGCCCCTCGACAAACTCCGACTTTTTGCCCACGCGCTCTAACATGCGGGTAATGTCTGGTCCGCCGCCATGGACGACCACCGGGTTCATACCGACTGTTTCCATCAGCAGGATGTCGCGAATGACAGACTCTTTCAGTTCGGGGTCCACCATCGCATGACCGCCGTATTTGATAACGATGGTCGCGCCGTGGAATTTGTTAATGTAAGGCAGGGCTTCAAAAAGAACATTGATGCGCGTCGAAAGCGCGTCGTGAGGGGAACACATGAGGGGAATCTCCTGGGAAGAATAAAAGGACAAAAAGGACTGCAAGGACGAAAAGGACAAAAATAACAAGAAAACAAACCACCAAACAAATGCGTTCTCCTCAAGTTTTGTCCTTTATGTCCTTGCAGTCCTTTTTGTCCTCTGCTTTTTTACCGCACCGCTTCCACCGATTCAATCTCGGGGATTTGCTCTTTGATCAGACGCTCAACGCCATTCTTCATGGTCATGAGCGCGCCGGGGCAACCGGAGCAAGCACCTTGCAGGGTAACATAAACCTTGTTGTTTTCGAGTTTCAAAAACTCAATATCGCCACCGTGGCCTTGCAATAGGGGGCGGATTTCCTTCTCGATGATATCTTTGACTTGCTGTTCCATGGAGTATGCTCCTTTGATTTTATTAAACAAACGCGGCGTTCGGCAGCCAGAAGCGCGGACATTCCAACTGTCTGCACCACTCCCCCAGCGTAACATACAGAACGGGCGTTTTCCAGAAGATAAAAATCATGGAGGACGGTGTACGGTGTGGTTGTATCACATTATTGCTACCATCTTATACGAATCCGTATTAGAAGAAGTTGTTTTCAGAAATCGGGAAGAGGATGCGATGTGCGCATTCGTATCACAACACTTTTGTTTTGCAATAAAAACGTTGTAATGTTTGATGCTACGTTGCGGCTCTCAGGAGACAATAAAAAAAGGCGCGGAGAATAATCTCCGCGCCTTTCGAGCACAAACAGACTTTGAGGGTCTGGTTTAATTATTTGCAGCCACAGGAGCAACCACCGGCATTGAGGGCAGCGCCCATCTTGGCGGCAAGATCCACTGTGCGGCAGCTGTAGCCCCACTCGTTGTCGTACCAAGCGATGACTTTGACCATACGGCCTTCGATGACCTTGGTGCAGCCGGCGTCAACCGTGGAGGAGTGAGAATCGTGGAGGAAGTCCACGGAAACCAGCGGCTCATCGGTGTAGGCAAGAATGCCCTTCCAGTGAGCGGAAGCAGCGGCTTCCTTCAAGGCGGCATTGATGGACTCGGCGGTGACGTCGGTCTTCATCTCGGCAACCAAGTCAACCACGGAAACGTCCGGTGTTGGGACACGGATGGACATACCGTCCAGTTTGCCCTTCAGGTCGGGCATAACCAGGCCGATTGCGGCGGCAGCGCCGGTCTTGGTCGGGATCATGCTGACTGCAGCGGCGCGAGCGCGGCGAAGGTCTTCGTGGGGGAAGTCCAGCGTGCGCTGGTCGTTGGTGTAGGAGTGGATGGTGTTGACCAAGCCACGGATGATTCCGAACTTGTCATGCAGAACCTTGGTGACGGGGGCCAAGCAGTTGGTGGTGCAGGAAGCGTTG
>DNPO01000385.1:8692-8816 GCA_003501375.1 Candidatus Sumerlaeota bacterium
GTGGTGCAGGAAGCGTTGGAGACGATGTTGTGCTTCGCGCTGTCGTACTGCTCGTCGTTCACGCCGAGAACGATGGTAAGGTCAGCGTCGTTGGCGGGAGCGGAGATGATGACTTTTTTGGCGC
>DNPO01000190.1:0-966 GCA_003501375.1 Candidatus Sumerlaeota bacterium
AAGGGTGCGATAAAACATGGATCAAATACTAGGTGATCACAATCCTTTATCCCTTATCGCACCCTTTCAGGGTGGCAATTGTTTTTATATTTTTACCGGGGGTTGCGCTTCGCTTACCCCCGGCTAATATATCCCATCCCTTCGGGATGAACTACCACTGCCTATGCCGTTGTGTAATAAATAATGTTTAAGGATATCCCTTATGTTTTCTCTGAAACCCGAAGGCCGTGTCAAATCTCTCCTCCAGCGTCGCGATTTTGGTGCGGTTATTACCGTACAAGGCTGGGTACGCACCCGGCGTGATTCCAAGGGCGGTTTTTCGTTCTTGGAAATTAACGACGGCTCCAGCCTGCAAGGCTTGCAGGTGGTTGCGGAAAATACGTTGCCCAACTACGAAAGCGAAGTGCTCCACCTAGGCACCGGATGCAGCGTGCGCATCATCGGCACGTTGCGCGAATCACCCGGCAAGGGCCAGGCAGTTGAAGTGCTGGCAAATGATATTGTTGTCATTGGATGGGTGGAAGACCCCGATGCCTATCCGCTGCAAAAAAAGCGGCACAGCATGGAGTTCATGCGCGAGGTAGCGCACCTGCGTCCGCGTTCCAACACGTTTGGTGCGGTTGCCCGCGTGCGGAACTGCATGGCGTATGCCACGCATCGTTTTTTTCAGGAGCGTGGTTTTATGTATTTGCATTCGCCAATCATCACCGCCAGCGATTGCGAAGGAGCGGGCGCGATGTTTCAGGTAACCACGCTTGATCCTGCTAATCCGCCGCGGAATGAAAATGATCAGGTAGATTACCAGCAGGATTTTTTCGGGAAGCGCGCTTACCTTACAGTTAGTGGGCAATTGTCCGGCGAGACTTATGCTTGTGCGCTGAGTAATATTTATACATTTGGCCCGACCTTCCGTGCGGAAAATTCCAACACGTCGCGTCACTTGGCCGAGTTCTGGATGATCGAACC
>DNPO01000190.1:1213-5171 GCA_003501375.1 Candidatus Sumerlaeota bacterium
CGAGTTCTGGATGATCGAACCGGAAATGGCGTTTTGCGATTTGGAAGGCGATATGGAAGTGGCCGAGGCGTACATCAAATACCTGTTCCGTGCCGCGCTGGACGAGTGCGCGGAAGACATGGCCTTTTTTCAGCAATGGAACGATCCCACGCTGATTGCCACGTTGGAGGCCATTACCACACAGGAATTTGAGCGCGTCACTTACACGCGTGCGGTGGAAATTTTGCAAGAGAGCAATGAAAAGTTTGAGTTTCCAGTCGAGTGGGGTTGTGATTTGCAAAGCGAGCACGAGCGATACCTGACCGAGAAGTTTTTTAAAAAACCGGTGATCGTGTACAACTACCCGAAGGCAATTAAAGCGTTTTACATGCGGCTCAACGATGATGGAAAAACCGTTGCGGCAATGGATGTGCTAGTACCGAAGATTGGCGAGATTATCGGTGGCAGCCAACGCGAGGAACGCAAGGATGTGTTGCTGCAGCGCATGGAAGAATGCGGTCTCGATCCCAAAACATACGGGTGGTATCTCGATTTGCGGCGTTATGGTTCTGTACCGCACGCGGGTTTTGGCTTGGGGTTCGAACGGGCTATTCAATTCGTTACCGCGTTAGGTAACATCCGCGACGTCATTCCCTTTCCGCGCACGCCGGGTGCGGCGGAGTTTTAAAAAAGAGGTTTTTCCTTGCGAAAACAAAAAGACTCAAACGAATTCGTTTGAGTCTTTTTGTTTTTCTGCAGGACAGAAAGGGGAGCGTTTATTTTGCTAAATCGGTTTTTTCGAGCAGACTCTTAAAAAGAGCGCGTTTCCGGGCGCTGGTGCCCGAGACGGGGAGACTGCTGGATGCTTTGAAATCTACCCCGATTTCAAAGCGCGCATCACGGCGCTCTCTCCCGATTCGGCGTTCAGCCATGCAACGGCGATCGTGACCGCTACGCCGCTCTTCTGCCACCAGAATATGGTGGGTTCGACGATCAGTGGTTAACTGACGGCGGTCCAATTCTCGTCGTTCGCCACGTCGTCGTGCTAATAGCACTTTTCTGCTTACCATGCGCAACCGGGTTACATAATCATCAACTGCCAAGACTTCATCTTCTTGAGAAACATTCTGACCGGAATACATGCCTTGCCTCCTGATAGACGTCCGCCAATAATAACTTACTGACGTTTAATTAAGACGTCGTATCTTTTGTACTCCAAAAATAGTTTGGTTGCAATGAGAAAGTCCCTCAGAACAAAACATGGGAAAATTACCCAATGGGAGAAAAAATTCTCCCACATCCGTGTTATCCGGCAAAACTCCGGGCGGCACACTTGATAATTAATTTTCAATAAACCCTGTTTTTTTGAGAAACTTACGCAGAAAACCTGGCTGATTTTTTTTGTTCCCTGTAGAAGCAGGGGCGGCAAAGGCGCTGTTGCCAACATACTCTACGTGCAGTCCACGTCGGTCGCCGCTGGTGCGGCGTTCGGTCCAACTGCGTCGATCTTGGTTGTTTTTCCGGCGCTCTTCCGCTACGGGAACGGAACGTGTGCGGCGATCCAATCCCGACCGCCGATCTTCCAACTGCCGTCGATCGGCACGGCGTGGTACTAATCGCGTTTTTTTTCCACCTGTTCGCAAACGCATCACATAATCATCAACGTCCAACGTCTCATTCTTCGGAGAAACCTTCGGACTTGCTGCCATGATTGCCTCCTGATATTGGTTCGCTTATTATCCACTTGCTCATAGCCCAACTACAGACTACTCGCCACATTGTACTCCAAACCTAGTTCGGTTGCAATTGGAAACGTTGGTTTGGATAAAACATGGGAAAATAACCCAAGAGTTGTATGGGAATTTCCAATAAAAACCGGGGCGAATCGTTGCTGGTGAAAAACATTGAATCACGTGCTGAGAGAGGCGTGTGCAAAAAACACCCAAAAGTCTATTTTTTAATTTCCGGGTTTTATCTTGCGGTACAGCGCGCGAAATTGGTGGTAAGTCAGTCCCAAACGTTCTGCTGCAGCACGTTGATTGTAGCGTGCCACAGCCAGCGCCGACTCCAGCGCGGCAGCATCAATCGCATCGTGCAACTCGGAAAGTGCAACCACTTCGCCGTTTTCCAGCGCTCGTGCCACGCCCTGCGCAAACAAGTCAATCCCTGCCCAGTTTGTTTGTGCTGCTGGTGTTGTCGGTTGATCCATGTCGCACTTGACGGCATGTGCTCTGTCCACATTTTCTGACCCTAGAGTTTTCCACGGCGCTCTGAACGGTTCAAAATCGACGGTGCCAATAACTGCACCGTTAGCGCGGCAGACAGCGCGTTCCACCACATTTTTCAATTCGCGCACATTGCCCGGCCACGTGTATTGCATCAGTGCATCTAGTGCGGATTGAGAAAAATGTGGTATCTCCGCATGTTCCAGTTCACGTGCCATGCGGCTTGCAAAGTGCGCGGTCAGTAATGGAATGTCTTCGCCACGTTCACGCAGGGGGGGTAGAAAAATCACCTCGAACGACAACCTGTCCAGTAAGTCACGTTTGAACTTGCCGTTGTTCGCCTGGTCTTGCAGATTCGCGTTGCTCGCTCCGATGATGCGCACGTTGGCTTCGGTCGCCTGCGACGCGCCCACCCTTTCGAACGATCCGTACTCCACCACGCGCAAAATCTTTTCTTGTGTTTCCATCGGGATCAACGAAATTTCATCGAGAAAAAGCGAGCCTTTATCCGCCGATTCAAAGCGCCCCTTGCGCCCGCCGCGTGCACCGGTGAATGCGCCCGACTCATGTCCGAAAAGTTCCGATTCGATCAGGGTGGGGGAGAGCGCCGCGCAGTGTAAGGTAACGAACGGGTTTCCCCAGCGTTTGGACAGATAGTGCAATTTACGTGCAGCCATTTCCTTGCCGGTGCCGCGTTCGCCTAATAGTAGAACGGGGCGGTCAATGGGGGCGACACGCGCGAGGCGTTCCTGAAGATCGAGAAACGCGGGGGATTGACCAATGGGTTCGTAGGGGGTGGAGGACATAGGGGCCTCGGGGAATTAAGAATTAGGAATTACGAATGACAAAAACAATTATCTCATAACTCCCATGCTTCTTGGTACACCCAACCATTTTTCGGTTTTTTTCGCCAGTGCTTTTGTCTTTTCTCGATGTTGCGGGTGGCTCTTTTTTGTTATTTTATTGATTTTGCTTGATTTATATTTTCTGCGCTTTTGGCACAGGAGATGCTTTTACTTTCTCGGCATGCAGAAAAGCCAGAATGACCACAAAGGAGATACGATCATGGGAATCTTTAGCCGGTTGCGCGACATTGTAACTTCAAACATTAACTCGATGCTGGAAATCGCCGAGGACCCGGAAAAACTTTTGCGCCTGATGATTCAGGAGATGGAAGATACGCTGGTGGAGATCAAAGCCCAATGTGCTTCCGCGATGGCCCAGGCAAAAACGCTGGCCCGTCAGGCCGCCGAAGCCTTGGAAAAAGCCGATGAGTGGGCAGGCAAGGCATCGCTCGCGTTGCAGAAGGGCCGCGAAGATTTGGCCCGTGAAGCCCTGAAAGAAAAACGCACCCATCAGGAACGCGCCGAGCAGTTGGAAAAACAGAAGGCTGAGTTTAACGCCTTGATCGAGCAGTACCAGGACGACATGCGCCAGTTGGAAGAAAAACTGGCTGCCGCTCGGGAAAAACAGCAGGTTCTGCTTCAGCGCCATGCGCATGCGCAGGCCCGCTACAAGGCCCGCACTACCGGGCGAAAGGCCGAAACGCATGGAGCATTTGCGCGTTTTGAAGGATTCGAGCGCAAGGTAGATCGCATGGAAGCCGATGCCGACTTGGCGGATTTTGGCCGCAAGAAATCCTTGGAAGAGGAAATTGCCGCGTTGCACGAGGACGAAGAAGTGGACAAGGAACTGGCCGCTTTGAAGGAAAAATTAGGCAAATAGAAGCAGGCAATAGGCATTAGGCAATAGGC
>DNPO01000190.1:5428-9402 GCA_003501375.1 Candidatus Sumerlaeota bacterium
GGCAATAGGCATTAGGCAATAGGCAATAGGGAAAACCTGTCGGACTGATCGGTCGGATCCGACTATCTGTCTGACGGTTGAGGAAGCCTCCATGTTTATGATGCAACTCAAACAAGCCTGCTGGATCGTCTGGAGCCTGTTCAACATGGCTTGGTTGTGGGCGCTGATGTGCCTGACCATTTTCCCCCCGGGTTGGATAAACAGCACGTCCGCTCTGCTCCGCCAGCCTCATGATTCCTGTTTGTTCTGCGGCATGACGCGCGCGTTTGGTTGCATCGTGCAAGGTCACTTTCACGATGCAATTGTTCTGAACCGGGGGAGCATTTATTTATTTTCCCTGCTTGTTGCTAATTTAGTTGCTTTTATCGCCACTCTGTTTTACATACGCGGAAAGAAGATGCAGTCATGCAACCATTTGCTCTTGCTTGGGGAATAAGTTCCCTTCTTTTGATGATCGTTGGTTTTTTTCCGTGCCTTGGCTGGCTCAATTGGTTTAGCATTCCCTTTGCGGGATTGGGGTTATGTGTGAGCATTTTTGCGCTGGCGACGGAAAATCGATACGGAAACAACGCAGGTTCTATTGCTGGAATTGTTGGATGTGGCATCGCGTTACTCTTCTGTTTTCTTCGTTTGGTGCTGGGTGGTGGAATCCTTTAAAACGGGGCGCAGGGTTTGGCGTGTGACTGCAGGACGCCGCTTTGCTGTTGCGCAACAGGGTTGCGCGCATGATGTGTTCCCCGCTGGTAGTCCCCACCAAAAGGGAATGGTTTGTTGCGCAACCGCAAAGCGGTGATCTGTTGTCACACGTCAAAAATGAGAAAAAAACGCAGATAGTACCAGTTTTTGTATCAAAATGCGCGCATTTGTGCTTTAAAAGGAACCATGAAGTTTCATGGTGTCCCATTTTCCAAAACGCATTTTAGGCGTTCCTCTATGACTAATAAAAAACTGATCATACTCGCGCTCTTCCTGCTCATTCCTGCCACGTTGTTGGCTGGGATGATTTATGCGCAACGGCAATTAAACAGGGCGACGTTTGGATGCGTTCAGCAGGAAAAGGAACTCGCCATCAACCGTGAGGAATGCATCAAGGGCGCAGAGAAAGCCCGGTATGATCTTGACGTGCAAGACAGGGCGTTGAGGGAAAAAGTATCCAAACAGCAAGAGTTGAAACGCAAGGAGCCGGAAAACCAGGAACGTCAGACGCAATTGCAGGGGGAAGTGGACGAAGCCAAGACGGCGTTGAAAAAAGCGCAGGATCAACTACAACAGGCGGAGATAAAACGGCACGATGCAGACAAAAATCACTCCATGGGGCCGCCGTTGCAAAGTGCTGTGTGCCACTGGGAAAATATCTCAGTGATGTTGCGCCTGGCGTTTGGCATGTATCTTCTCAGTCTATTAATCTTAGGTATTTATTGGTCGGGACGTCGTCGTTATCAGAGTATGGGTTCCTGTTCGCGCCCCCCGTCTGGCGATTTGCGTCCGACCGAAGCGCGGTTACAAACGCTGGAAACGCTGTTTGCCAATATGGAGGCGCGGTTGCAGGCCATTGAAACATTGCTGATGGACAACACAAAAAAATAATGGTATCACGCAGGATTATTTTGGAGGGTGTCTCATGCCAAGTAAAATCTGGGCCATAACCAACGCCGGCGTAGTAACCTTGCTGGTGTTTCTTGTTTTTTCTATTTTGCAGATGTTTATCCGATAAGAGATTTGCAGTGTCACTTGTATTTCGCGGAAGGAATGTTCTCGTGCACATCATTTCGTCTTTAATTTCTCTGGGAATTGGGTGGATTATTAACAGTTTTATTCTTTGGATTGTTTTGAATTGGCTGTATCCTGTGGAGGATGGGGCCAAATTTGGCAAGTGTATTCTGGCTGCATTGTTGATGGCATTGGGCGGAGTTTTGGCAGCACTTTGTCTGTTAATTCCCATCATAGGAATTGTGCTTTTTCTCATCGCTTGGTACAAACTTTCGGTGATTGTTTTGGAATCTATTTTTGAAATGACTACCGGCGCGGGTGCGGCTTTTTTAATTTACCTGTTGGTAAACATTGTTATTAAAATGGTAGTGGTGCCTTTGTTTCTTTAGTATCTCAATCCTTTGGGAGATATCCCTCATGCACAATAAAGGCTGTCTGGTTGCAATTCTCGGCGCGGGCGTGCTATGTGCGTTTCTTGTCCTTGCTATTTTGGGATTGTTTGTCGGTCGCGTGGAAGTGAGGGACACGCCCACTCGTATGCACGACAATGATGGCGCTCACTCGCAGAACGTTGAGGTTTATACGTCAAGTCGACAGGGGCCCTCTTTTTTCCAGGAGAAAAACTGGAGAGAAACGCGGGCATTGCTTCCGGGCATATTAACCCATTGCATCGTTTTTGCCGTTTTTGCTGTGATTATTGTTTTAATCTTGCGGGTAATTTTAAGAGGTAATCGAAAACCGCGCAGTTGTTGTGCTCCGGCGGATACCGATGATGTCAGTGAGATTCGGCAAATGTACGCGAGTTTTAAACGCATGGAACAGCGCCTGCAAACGTTGGAAACGATTCTCACGGATAGAGTGAAGAAATAGTCGTAACGAAAGGTTCCAAATCATGGAAACCTGTGCCCCTGTATTTGTTGTGCTTATCGGGTGCTTTGCCCTCGCGATTCCATTTCTGTTTCTTTTCGGCCTCGCGTTTCTCGTCCTCTTTGTCCTGCGCAAGTTAAACCAACCGCAGAACATCAGCGCGGAAGAAACACGCATGATCCAGGAAATGTTCATGGGGCTCAAACGCATGGAAGATCGCGTGGACTCGCTGGAAACAATTCTGCTGGACAAGATGAAAAAAGACGAGAAGGCGTGACGTTCTCTGTGCCCTTGGCGTTTTGGCGGTTCACTTATCTATTTGTTTTATGAAAGACTTTCACAATGAACACAAACGATTACAATAAACGTGATGGCTGGTACCGCTCGCGCAACGGCGTGTTTATGGGCGTGTGCCGCGGCCTCGCTGAACACTTTGATTTTCCTGTTTTTGGGATGCGCGTACTGTGGATTCTGGTTGCACTGGTTACCGTTTTTTGGCCGGTAGTGATTGTGTATTTGATCGCGGGTGTGTTAATGAAACCCGAACCCGTGGTGCCATTTCAGACGGCGGAAGACCGTGAGTTTTATGATTCCGCCGCTTGTTCCCGCGCTGCTGCCGTCGCGCGTCTGAAGCGTACCTATGATAGTTTGGACCATCGCCTGCAACGCATGGAAGCCATTGTTACCTCGCCAGATTTTCAGTGGGAACGCCGCCTGCGCGATGGGGAATAAATCTCATCGGAAGATGCGTAAAAGAAAAGGATCAAGATCATGTTTGGAATCCATTCGTCCGACCTCCCTCCCATGATAATCATTATTGTTGCCATTGTTGCCCTTTCCCGTTTGGCTCGCTTTATTGTCCAGCAAAAAGTCGTGTTGCGCATGAAACAAGCCGAGACATTTGGTGGCGGTCAGCAGTTTAATGAGCGGATCGAACAGTTGGAGAAGCGCCTGGCTAATTTAGAAACCATTATGCTGGAACATGAAAAAGTGCGGGAGTTTGACCGGGCATTGCGATAATGATAGCAGCACGCAATTTTTCTATCACGCATCAGGAGGTGTCTTATGTTTTTCATCTTTGCAATCTGCTGCACCTTCTTTATGTTCACCTACGCCCTGAGTCCCCAGCGCACGCCGTGGACGCGCATTGCGTCTTTGCTGATGATTCCCATTATGTGGTTCGTTCCGTATTGCTGGTGGATCGGTCTCTTGTGGGGGGCGTTGTGCTGGGGTGATTCCCGCGCTGGTGGACATTAAAATTTCCCATGCTGCAACGTTGCGCTAATGATAGCGGCATCAAGGAAGCGAGCACATCATGTGGGAAGGCCTTTTGTGGTTTCTTGCCGAGATTTTCGAACTTTTCTTTTTCTGCACCGATGAAGATTCTCCTTGGCGTA
>DNPO01000425.1:0-2676 GCA_003501375.1 Candidatus Sumerlaeota bacterium
TTGAGGAGTTCCTGCCCCGATCCATTGGGCCTCATCTTTTTTTCTGGTCATTGGTGTTTTTTTTCGGGATAATGCCCGCTGGCATGCTCACGGAAAACACCACACAACCCCCTCTTTTGTTCCGTAAAACGGCGCCATATCTCTTTCTGATCGTGCTGGCGCTGCTCGCACTATACCCGGTGTTTACCGCGAATTTTGTCTGGGAAGATGAGACCGTGTTGGGCAGCCCGCAACTGCATTCGGCCACCGGTCTCGCAGACATCTGGCTAAAGCCCGGGCAGTCAATCCTGCTCGATTATATGCCGCTGACCTACACAACCCATTGGGTAGAATACCAATTGTGGGGCATGAAGCCGCTGGGATACCATGTGGTTAATTTGCTGTTGCACATCACCAATGCGCTTCTGTTGCTCTATTTGTTGCGCCGCATTTCCATGCCGGGTGCCTTGCTGATTGCAGCGTTGTTCGCCGTGCATCCCATGCAGGTGAGTTCAGTGGCGTGGATTGTGCAACGCAAAGACCTGCTCTACACGTTTTTTTACTTTCTCGCGTTTCTGGCGTGGATGCGGTTTAACGAAAAACAATCCTGGCAACGCTACCTGCTCGTCCTGGTCTTATTCACACTTTCGATGCTCAGCAAACGCATGGCGATAACGTTTCCCGTTGCAGCGTTCATCTACTCTTGGTGGCGTGATGGACTGATCACGAAGCAACGCATTTTGCAACTGCTCCCTTGCCTGCTCATTGCCTTTCCACTCGCGTACATTGTCAATTTTACCCTGTCGGAGCCTGCCACACCACCCTTGGTGGTGTTATCGATTCCGCAAAAGTTCATCCTGGTCGGACGCAACCTATTCTATTACGTGGGCAAACTTCTCTGGCCGTCGGAGCACGTTCCGTTCTATCCGCCCTGCTCCCTGAATGTGCGCCAACCGTTGTTGTGTCTTTTCCCGATTACGGTGCTGGCAGCCCTGCTCGCTCTCTGGAAATTCCGTAGGCGCATTGGACGCGGGCCGATCGCCGCGGCTGCGTTTTATATCGCGACTCTATTGCCAGTACTGGGCGTTGCATATTGGTGCCTGATGGGGCGGACGTACGTACAAGATCATTACCAGTATGTTTCCAGCATTGCAGCGTTTATGTTGGTAGGGTACGGTGTCAGCGTTTTTGCACCTCGCCTGTTTTGCCATGCGGACAAATGTTTCGCGGCGGCACTCTTGCTACCGCTCGTACTGGTGGCGCAGCAGCATACGGCGTTATATCAAGATTGCGAAACGCTCTTCACTCCGAACTTTGCGAAGTACCCAACCGTTGCGCCAGAAATCGCGCATAACCTGGCGGTTGGTTTACTTCGCCACAAAAAGTTGCCGCAAGCGCTTTACGCAGCCGACTATGCCGTCCGGTTAAAAGAGGACGACGCGCAACACTGGCAACTCAAAGGCGATGTGTTGATGGAGTTGCATCAGTTGAAGGAAGCGCGTGCGGCCTACGAGAAGGGATTGCAGATTACTCCCCATGATGAAAACCTCATCAATAACTATGCGTCAACGTATATTTTTTACGGCGACTCGCCCAACCCAGAATCGGCCATTCCATTGTTGCTGGATGCGCTGTCGCGGCACCCACGAGATTTTCGGCTGAATGCCAATCTGGGATTTGCGTACAAAGTTGCCGGAAAAAAAATAGAAGCCGCAGAGTATTTCGGCAAAGCTGTCGCGCTTAATCCAGCGCGATGCAACCCGGAAATTTTATACCAGTATGGCACGCTTTTAATCGAAACCGGCCAAGCGCAAAAAGCAATTGCGCCCTTGCGGCAAGCGTGCGCCCAGATCAACGATCCGCGTTATGTATCTGCGCTCCGTCAGGCGGAGACTGCCCCCAGCAAATGACCGATCCCGCAGTCATTCTCTCTTCCTCACGCGCCTCTTTCTGGTGGGGCTATTTGCTGATCATCGCGCTTACCCTTTCCGTTTTTTATCCGGTGTATTCCGCACAATTTAATTGGGACGATGACGGAGTCATCGCCCCCCAAAACCTGACTACCACAAACCGTTTAATAAAAATCTGGACGAAGCCTGGCGAGTCGATTTTGCAAGATTACATGCCGATCAATTATACGGTAGCATGGGCAGAATACCAACTGTGGGGGATGAACCCACGCGGGTATCACCTTGTCAATTTGTTTTTGCACATCGTCAATGCGTTAGTCCTGTTGCATCTATTGCGGCGCATGGCGTTTCCCGGAGCGCTGTTGGTTGCGCTTCTGTTTGCCATCCACCCGATGCAAGCCAGCACTGTCGCCTGGATTTCGCAGCAAAAAAATCTGCTGTTCACACTCTTTTATTTGCTCGCGTTCTTCCCCTGGTTACGACTGGAAGAAAAAAAAAACTGGAAAAATTATGCGCTGGTTGCCGTACTTTTTCTAACCGCCATGCTAAGCAAGCGCATGGCGATTTCGTGGCCCATCGCCGCCTTTCTGTTCACCTGGTGGCGAGCGGGGCGCGTCGATTTCCGCCGCAGCCTGTTTCTGGTTGCGCTTCTTGCCGTGGGAATATTGCTCTCGTTCATCGTGCCGCTTTGCGCTCCACCATCTGCACCCACGCCTGCCCAGTACCAGGTTTTTTCCTTGTCCCTCGTGCAAAAATTTTTATTGGCCGGACACAACCTCTTTTTCTA
>DNPO01000425.1:3049-6485 GCA_003501375.1 Candidatus Sumerlaeota bacterium
CATAACAACTCTGTGGTTCATGCGCATGCGTGTAGGCCGTGGCCCCTTGGCTGCTGCGCTTTTTTATTGCGTTGCACTTTTTCCCATTTTGGGCTTCGTGCCGTGGAGTCTGATGAACATGACACCGGTGCAGGATCATTACCAGTATGTTGCCTGCATGGGGCCATTCCTCATTTTCGTGGCCGCGTTCGAAAAGTACGTTCCACGCTTGTTTTCGCGTCGCATAATATCCTACGGCGCATTCGCGTTGCTCATCCTTTTGCCATCTGCCATTTTTGCCCAGCAACATGCGCGGCTTTACCAAGACCGGGAAACGCTTTTCCACGAGAACTACCTGCGCTACCCCCAGGCCAATATGGTAGCGAATCATTATGCCCTAGGGCTGATGAACAAACAGCAATACCCACAAGCATACCTGCTGATGGAACGCGTTACGCAGCAACAACCGCTGGATGCAAAAAACTGGCGCTTTAAAGCACAATTGCTCTGGCGTTTAAATCGGTTGCAGGAGGCATGCGACGCGTATGAAAAAACCATTACCTTGACCAAAGCCTATGAACCAGTTTCTGCGGAACGTGATGCAGAAACGCTTTACCAATATGGTTCGTTGCTGCTGCAAATGAATTGCCCCGACAAAGCACTGGACGTTTTGCGTCAGGCGAATGATTTGACAAACGGGAAAATCCCGGAAATACAAAAGGCACTGGAACAAGCCCAAGCCCACACGGGAAAAGAAGCAAGGCCATGAACCTTTCAACAGAGTCCTCTTCACGCTCGTTTTTTTTCTGGGGTTGCCTATTGCTGGTACTGCTGGGAGTTTTTGTTTTCTATCCGGTATGTTTTGCTACCTTTAACTGGGATGATCATGTAATTATCAACCCGGAAAATTTCCAGCCGGCGGGAAGTCTTGCCACTCTTTGGCTAAATCCGCGCACTGCGATTGCGGGTGATTATTGGCCCCTGGACTACACATCCCACTGGATGGAGTTCCAACTCTGGGGAATGAACGCTCGAGGTTACCATCTGGTTAATCTTGCGCTGCATCTCTTCAATGCGTGTCTGCTGTGGTATCTGCTGCAACGCATTGCAGTGCGTGGTGCATTGTTGGTGGCAATTCTTTTTACGCTTCATCCGATGCAGGTAAGTTCAGTCGCTTGGATTGTTGAACGTAAAGATTTGCTCAACACCCTATTTTATTTTTTGGCCTTTGCTGCATGGATGCGTTTTGACGAAAAACCAGGCTGGACACGCTATCTTATAACGGCTATTTTCTTCGTTGCATCGCTCTTGTGCAAGAGCATGTCAATTACCTGGCCGGTTGCAGCCTTACTGTACATTTGGTGGCGTACCGGCCGCGTTAATCGCCGCCGCATCTATGCGGCAGCATTTTTGTTAGCCCTTGCTTTCCCCTTGGTTTTCATTCGTCCCCTCCTCGGCTGGGTTACTCCTCCTCTGGGAATTGCACCATTGTCTTGGATGGAAAAAATAATTCTCGTAGGACGCAATTGGTGTTTTTACGCAAGCAAATTGGTTTGGCCGTTGGAACATGTAGCGGTTTATCCAAAATGGGACATCAATCCGCATCATGCCATTTTATTTTGTTTTCCAGCAACGATGGTACTTGTTCTGGCTGCCCTTTGGATATTACGCAACCGTATCGGGCGCGGACCATTTGCAGCTACCGCCTTCTATACGCTTACCCTTTCTCCTATTCTGGGGCTGATTTCATGGAGTCTTTTGAAGACCACTTATGTGCAAGACCATTACCAGTACATCGCCAGTATTGGGCCATTTTTGTTGGGTGCATACGCATTTGAAATGTATGCGCCAAGATGGTTCCGCTTTGTAAAGAAACCTGAAATAGTTGCGTACGCACCCCTGAGCATTTTCCTCCTTATCCCGTTGAGCGTTCTTGCCAATTACCACGCCGCGCTATACCACGACAGGGAAACCCTTTTTCGGGAAAATTATCGCCGGTACCCCACCGCAACATCCGTTGCGTTGCAGTACGCGTCCGGCCTGTTAAACAATCGAAAAACCATGTCGGCATATCCGATCATCGATCACGCAATTGCGCTCGACCCACAACTCGCGGCCAACTGGCAGGTGAAGGGCAACATCCTCTACAACCTCAATCGGTTGAGCGAAGCGCGAACCGTTTATGAACGGGCACTGGTGCTTGATCCTCAGGATGCCGATTCCATTTTTGGCTACACCACGGTGTTGCTTAAATTAACACCACCGGAAGCGGAGCGGGCAATCACTTTGCTTGAGCAAGCATTGCAGCGCATGCCAGCGAACAATTTTCTCCACGAGAATATGGCGAAAGCGCTGCTGCTGAACGGACAAGCAGATAAGGCGCTGGTGCATTTTGAAACCGCACTTCGCGCGGATCCATTCAACGCGGACTTATTGAATCAATACCATCAAGCGCAAACCACTTGCAGCGCCCCACAGAAAACGCTGCGCGTCCCATGACTTCTCCCACTTCTTCACGCACTTCCTTTTACTGGGGCTGCCTGCTGATCGCGGTTGCTGCCATCGTGGTTTTTTATCCGGTCTGGTTTGCCGAGTTCACCTGGGACGATGTGTCCACCATTAGTGTGGATAATCTACATCCCAGCGGCAGCCTTTTCAGAATTTGGTGCAAGCCCAGCCTGGCGATTCTGGACGATTACATGCCGCTGAACTACACCACGAATTGGGTAGAATATCGCCTGTGGGGGATGAATCCGCGCGGCTACCACCTCGTCAACTTGGCATTACACATCCTGAATGCAATGTTACTGTTTTGTCTGCTGCGACGAATTAAAATCCAAGGCGCGTTACTGGTAGCGTTGTTATTTACCATTCACCCCATGCAGGTCAGTTCGATTGCCTGGGCCGTTCAACGCAAAGATTTGTTATACGTTTCTTTTTACCTGTTGGCTTTTCTCGGGTGGCTGCGCTTTGAAAAAAAAGAAACGGTTGGAAACTACCTGGTAGTTTTTGCGCTCTTCGCAGCCGCCATGCTCAGCAAGCGCATGGCACTTACTTGGCCGCTGGCTGCGCTAACTTTTTGTTGGTGGCGCACGGGGCAATTGGAACCGCGACGCGTTCTGCAACTCACACCGTTATTTATTTTCGCCATCGCACTATCATACATTGTGCCACTCTCCCGAGCGTTTAGCGTGGGCGCGGTGGCATTGAACTCCGATGTGCCTTCTCTGTCGCTGCTACAAAAATTCTTGCTGGCCGGGAATAACTTTATTTTTTATATAGGCAAACTTCTCTGGCCGCTGGAGCATGTGCCGATCTATCCGCTCTGGAAAATCGATCCGACATACCCCTTGCTGTACCTTGCCCCCATATCCATCGCTGCGGGACTTGGTGCCTTGTGGATGCTGCGCAATCGCATCGGACGTGGACCATTTGCCGCCGTCGCTTTTTACGGCAT
>DNPO01000065.1 GCA_003501375.1 Candidatus Sumerlaeota bacterium
TCTGGGTGAAATTGTTGTCCCGGCATTCGCGGCGTTGCGATTTGTAAAAAAAGCAAAGGTCTCGTTTCTTCCATTGCTGAAGAAACGAGACCGTATGCGAGCAGAGCGATGCTGTGAGCGACTATCGGGTGGGTTGGGTAACAACCGGGCCGGGTTGATTTACGGCTCCGTTCATCTTGGATGCGCCCATGCCCATTCCAACCTTCTTTGTTGTATCGCCGATCAACTCATCCAACGTCACAAAGCCATCCCCATTGGTATCCAATTCTTTAAAACGCGTTTTGTTGGACTCGACAAATTCATCGTACGACATTTTCCCATCCTTGTTTGTATCTGCCTTCTCAATTACTTTTTGTGCCTGTTGTTCTATCTTTTCTGCCGCCGCTTTTTGCTGGGCCTCCATCGCCTTTTGGCGCTCTTCCATCATCTTCTTCATGTACACCGTCAGTTCCTCTTCCGTCACAAAACCATCGCCATTCGTATCCACCGCCTTGAACGCTTCTTCGGTTCCCTTGAATTCATCTTTGCCAATCTTTCCATCCCCGTTTTTATCGTTTTCTTGAATTGCCATCTTGGCAAATTCTTCCGGGGTTTGAGGTTGGGGTTTCGGAGTTTTTTGCGCAAGCGTCCCGGAGGTGGTACCGACGCTAAGCGGTTTGTCGATAACCCCCGTATGTCCGGGCAAGGACTGTGCGGACGTGTCCTGTGCTGATGCAAAGTTTGTACATAAAATAACTGCTGCAGCGCAACCAGCAGACATCAACAATCCATGAATCTTGTTCATAACACCAATCTCCTTTAGAAAATTAAATTTTTTAATGATCACGCATGGCGACAGGGGAGAATGGCATCCATCTCTTCTCCCACTCCTCATGGGTTAACAGCATATTAAAAAAAAGATACCCAAAAAACAAGGTTATTGAATTCCGATTTCGATTCGTTTAATCTGAAGGCGAGGGCTATATCCATGAATGATCTTCCGCTGCGGTTTTTCATCGCACTGGCTATGAGTTGCTTGATTGGACTCGAACGCGAAACTTCCGGCATGAAACAGGGGCGGCGTGTGGCATTGGGTGTGCGCACCTACTCCATCGTGGGGATGCTGGGCTTTGGCTGCGCTTGGCTGCAGAGCGCAGGGAATCCGTGGGCGTTGCCGACTGGTATGCTGGGTGTCACCACGCTTGCCGTGATGGGGTACATAGCCAAGATGAAGGATGGACGAATGGGGTGGACGAGCGAAGTTGCCGTTTTGCTCACTTACGTTGTGGGTGCCCTCAGCCTGATGGGAGTCCTTTGGGCACCAATGGCGCTGGGCGTGGTGGGTGCGTTCCTGCTCTCGGAAAAAGCGGATATTGAACAGTACGTCATGCGGTTGGACCAGGCGGAGTTCTTGGCCGTCCTCAAGTTTTTGCTCGTAACGCTGGTTATTTTGCAAGCGTTGCCCAATACGCCCTACACGGATTTTCAAATTAATCCACGTAAGGTCTGGTGGATCGTGGTGCTCGTATCAACCGTTGGATTTATTGGCTACTTCTTGCAGAAGAAATTTGGCAGCAAACATGGACTTTGGCTGTCGGGCATTCTGGGCGGCATGGTGTCCAGCACCGCAGTCAGCATTGCGGTGGGGCGTATTGCGCAACGCGCTCCCGAACGCGGCAGCAACGCCTTGCAAGCCTCGCTCTTTGCCAGTTGTGTTATGTATTTCCGCGTGCTGGCGCTCATTTGGTTCATTCGCAAAGATTACGCGCAACAACTGCTCTGGCCCATGTTGTTGCTTGCCTTGCCGGGACTGATCATGGCGTTTCTGGTCAAACCCAGCGTGGAAAATCCGGTAGGCAGAGAAACGGTTCCTGCCGCGCAGAACCCATTTGAAGTGCGCCCGGCGCTTTTGTTCGCCACCCTTTTCGTAGCGCTTTCCGCCGCAACGGTGTTGGTGAGAACGTACTATGGAAATGCCGGTTTGCTGAGTCTTGCCGCCTTCATGGGTGTGACCGATATAGACCCCTTTATCCTATCGCTGGCGCAACAACCGGGCACGCTGGAAAAACTCAATATCGCTGCTATTTTGCTGGCGATTCTGAGCAACACGTTGGTTAAAGGCGTATACTTTGGTTCCCTGGTAAAAGACGAACGGCGCGCAGCATTCACACGCTACGGAATCTGGGCCGCGCTTCACGTACCCTTTGTGCTGTTGGCCGCGTCCTGACGCAGGGCTTCTAATTCCTGCTCGGTCAGTTTTCTCCAGGCTCCGTGCTTCATTTTTTCCAATCGCAACGGGCCGTACTGAATGCGCTCCAAATAGCGTACTTGGTGCCCCAACGCGTCAAACATGCGGCGCACCTGTCGGTTACGCCCTTCATGAATCGTCAAGTCCAATGTGGTAAACGTGGCATACGACCGCTCATCTACCTGCACCAATTTTGCCTCGGCGGATGCTGTTGGGCCGTCTTCCAACATCATACCGCTCTGCAAAACGTCCAGTTCTTCCTCGGTAATCTTGCCGGTTACGGTTGCGCGGTAGGTTTTACAAACGCCGTAACGGGGGTGCGTCAACTTGTTGATGAGATCGCCGTCCGATGTTAGAAGTAACAGCCCGGTTGTATCCTTGTCCAGGCGTCCGACCGGTTTTAGTCCCCGTCGCACGTCGGGTGGCAGGCAGTCCAGCACGGTACGTGGATTGTGCGGATCACTCAGCGAGCACACCACTCCATCCGGTTTGTTTAGCAGGATCACTTCCGCCCCTTCGGTTGCAGGCGCGTTGAGTAACTTGCCGTCCAGAAAAACTTGGTCAGTCGGTTGTACCTGATAGGCCATATTGATTACAACTTCGTCATTTATTATGACGCGTCCCGCCTGCACAATATCACCCGCACCACGTCGCGAGGCAACACCGCATTGCGCGAGGTACTTTACCAACCGAACACCTGTTTTTTCTTCCGAAGCATCAGCCATTATATTTTCAATACCCCAAAGGGTTCTTTCGTGTTTAAAAAAATTAAATCTTGATCAAAAATGTGGGCTCAATCAATACGCCAACCGATACCACAATCATTGCACCGTCTTCGTATTCCTGTTTTTCCGCCCAGACATACTCGGAAACCGTCCCGCCGTTGGTGATGAGACCGCGCCCGTACAACATACTGGAATGCTGCACTTTGACCACGCTGGTCAGGTAGGGATCGTCCGTGATTTTTTCCTCGAACTCTACCGGGCCGATCCAATCGGGAGCATTGTCATCATCGCTCTGAAAAATACGCGTGTACTGAGTCTCGGTTGGCAGTGTCAGTTGGTAGTGCCCTATATGTCCCTCGTTTTCCTCAATCCACTCCGCCCACTCCGCATCATTCTGTGGATAAATTTCATAGGATTCTTTGAAGAAAATAGTCTCCACCACCTCGCCGTTGTCGTCCAGCCCCAACGTAAGAAAATAACTGTCGTCGTTGCAGGGATGATCCAAATAAATGCGGTAATATTTTACGCTGGCAAGATCGTAGTATCCGATGGCCTTAACAGTCAGACCGCCTTGGGGGCATTCCAACAGCAACTGTCCCGCGCCGAGGAGGAATGCCGTTGAATCTAAAGTTATCACATCGCCCAAGTGCACACCGAGCGGCATGTTTCTGTCCACCCGTTCCGGCTCGCGGGTTAATTTCTTCTTGGCCTCTTGGATCAATTTGTCGCTTAGCCGCGCTAACATTCCCATTTGACTCATATCGTCGCTCCTTCTTTTTTGGGAGTCACAAATCGAACAATTGCCCAAATAATTCCACACGCAAGAGCCAGCGAGAATCCGAAAATGCCCATCCAGAAGAAGACATTCAGGAGCGAAAAACCGGATTTTTCGCGGGCAAAGACCCGTTCCGCCTGTTCGGCAGACAAAGCCGTTGCTCCGACTTCTTGCGGAAGGTAGGACGGATCACGCTGAACATTGGCAAACCCTTGCTGGCTTGAATCCAATGTGGCAAGTTTGGCGCGCAAATCCGCGTTGTCCCGCGCGAGCGTATCTGCCTCGCGTCGCCAAGCCTGGATAGCCGGATCGTCGTAATGGTGGTAGTACATGGAGGAGTATTGCCGATCGTTGATGTGGTCGAGCATGAACCATAGGAACATAGCGTCCCACATGCCAAACGAGGGCGAAGAACGGTAAGCCCAAGACGGCGTGGAATAACTATACCGGTTGTAAAAATCATCCCGCTGCAAATAATAATGATTGACGGTAACAACACGCGTTGTACCAGAATTAGTGCGCACGTTGTTTAATACCGATGCTTGCGTTTGGGCGGATGATGCAACCGTGCTGGGTGGTGCCTGGAACTTCTGGCGGTTTTCCTTATACTTGTTGAGTGCTTGCTGCGAACGCAATTGTTGAACAGCCGAATCCGCCTTAGATTGCAGCGATGTTTTAGTTGCAGCGGAACTGGTCTGAGATTTATCGCGTCCCGAACTGGAAAACGCGCTTTTTCCAGATGCCGAATCGGTAGTATCAGACTTCGATGACGCAGTCGAAGATTTTGAACTGGAATCAGATGTGGAAGATTTGGTAGACGAATCGGATGGCTTCGAGGCCGCACTGGAAGATTTTGTTCCAGAGTCCGAAGCGCTGCTACTCTTTCCCGAACTGGAGAAACCAGAACCGGAAGATGAGGAGGAACTGCTCTTTCCGGAACTCGAAAAACCGGAACCGGAGGAAGACCTGGAACTGCTGCTTGAACTGCGGGATGAACTACTGCGGGACGAAGAACTTCCGCTGGATGATGACTTCGCCATTACGGGCGCAACGCACAGCGCAAATGCCACCAACCAGATCAGCCCCAAACGCGTGAAACGTTGTTTCATGACGCATCCCTCCAAGGATTGTAGAGTATGCTGGATAGACATTTTATACCTGCCCACCGTCCCGATTAAAGGATGCATCATCTGGCTCAATGGGAATGAGTTCGGAATCATCGGAATCTGGAACGGGTTCCTCAACGGACGCCACGGATTCATCTGAAACCTCGTTAGGTTCTTCTTTCGTTTCCGACGCTGCGACAACATCTGAGTCGCTCGCTACGTTTCCATTTGACAGGTCGGTTACTTCAGATAAATCTGCGGATTGCGTTTCTTGCGAATTATCTTGAACGGTTTGTTCGTCCGCAACGGTTTCACTCACTTCCACGGTATCCGTAGAAGGCGCTTGTTCCGCCGCTATTGCTGCAACATCGGCGGTTACTTCAGCGCTATCGGCTGCTTCCTCCTTGGCATCCTCTCCCGCTGCCGCAGCAGCCATCTGATCCAATACATTTGCCGCATTGCCGCTTAAGGCACGGCGCAGGGTTTGGGTGGAGGGGCGTTTCGCCGCGTCATTCTACCCAAACGTG
>DNPO01000136.1 GCA_003501375.1 Candidatus Sumerlaeota bacterium
GTACAGCGATCCCCATTGCAATCGATCCCCAGAAATCATTTACTTTTATCATTAGGAAAAAATTTGTTTTGGCTAATCGAGAAACCAGAATGTTGACAATTCCGCAGAAGAGGGCAGAACCAGCCAATCCCAATAAGATAAATATAGATAATCGCCAGAAACCTGTATTTTGCGCAAAGACCTTCATTGTGATGGGGTTAATCATAAAACCTAACATTCCACCTATTGCTGCGCCTAAAATAAGTGCCCAGGGAGACGCCTCCATATCTATCTCTTTTGTAACGCTGATCGGAAACGAATCTCCAACATTGGTAACATAACCATTTTCATTTAATTTCGGGGGAACCGTCCACGCATGAACGGTTGCAGCAATGGTGAACTTTCCTGGATTAAAAAATACAAAGTCTTTCAACGCCCCTGCAATACGGCGCACAACTTGCCAATGGGTGTTGGAGTGTCCAGCGCCCATAACCGTTTCTCCCGAATCTAGGGTGTCAATTTTCCAAACAACAACGTACTTTCCATCAGGATCAATCCTGACTATTTCATCATCAGGGCGAGACTGGATGGACGGGAAAAAGGCACCTGCGGCACCTCGGTGAGAGGAGAGTCCCCACATTTCTGGCGCTAAGGCGAGTACTGTTTTGTTATCCACAATCCAAATAGGTATTTTAGAACGATTGGTAATTTCACCCAGCACAGACCAGAGTTCGCCAGCAATAGGACGTTCCCGGGAAGGAGTCAACACGACATCAACATCCGGCTTTGCCAATGCTTCTAAACCACCAATCTCATCTTCCTTTACCTCTGCTGGAGTATTCATGTTGGTCTTTCTGCAATCGCATAGCCTTTTATATATTTTCCCCATAATTTCCTTCTACAAATAATCGAGCTTCCCGATAGCGTCGATCTGCCAGGTCCGAGTGGACTACTTTTTCTCCACTGTCAGGGTCTACCAGTTTAAGCCAAAGACACAGTGCTGCAGCCACGGAAGTTTTGGGTTTTCCCACTGCTAACCACTGATATGCAGTACTGGTCAACAACGCCTCAGTCCCTTCGTTAAAAGCGAAGGAGACAAGCGCATCAAATTGTTCTTGCGTAATTGTAACCTTGGAATTATCCAATGCGTTGCTTAAACGTTCCTGAATGGGGGCAATATCGCTCACAAAAATCGAATCGGCCTCTTCTGCTGTTATCACCATTCCCTCCGTTACATCTGGCGCACCGGCCTGTGAGGTATGCCCATACCCAATCGTCCAGTGTCCGGCTTGGCATTTGTAAGCCTGCAGGGCGGGTTTTCCGCTTTCTTCTAACTGATGAATTAACTTTGCACCTTTTGAACTTAGTTTCATACTCATTTTTCGTACTCCTTTATTGGGTTAATGGATTTCCACACAAAATAGATACGCATGCTGTTGCCGTGTTGATTTAAATCCCAGTGGAATCATTCCCTTTTCATCCACCACGATTTATAACCTCTTGCGCCAGGAGTTTCACTCCAGTGGACATATCAGACAGGCTAAAGGATTGTAAGGTGAAGTTGAATTCCTTGTCCAGAAGTTTGCCTTTGAAACTTGCCGTAACATATCCCCCAGAAATTGCATTGAGACCGGCTTGGAAAGATGCCTGCTCAAGAACAAAGAAATTCTCACTGGCTTCTAACACTTTAATACTCAGGTTTGCCAGAGATTCACTGATGTTCTTAATTGTTTGTTTTCCTTTTTCCACCGCATCCTGTGCCAGTTCCACCGCTTTTTGTGCTACTAACAACGCAGCATCGGCAATGAGGCGGGCTGCCCGTTTCAGTCCTAAGTCGATGTTTTTAAGCGTAACTTTGGCTGCATAGGAAGCATATCCCCAGAATTTATCCCAGGATGACTTAGCGTTATATTCCTTATGAAGATCTGCAATCTTATTCTCCAAAATTTTGATGTCTTCATCGTAAGATTTAAGAGTCTTGCGGCATTCTTTCAGTTCTGTTGTGCAGGCGTTCAGAACATCTTCCAAGGGCTTAGTAACAGCATCAATCGTTTTCTTATTTTTTTCAGCAGTGGAACGGATTAAATCCTTTGTTTGTTTAAAGAACTCATCTCCCAAGCCCAGTATTTCCCCGGAAACGGTAATCCCATCAGAACTTTTGAAATCATTTCCGGTAATGATAAGCGAGACCTGGAACGCATTAAAAATTTTCTGCGCACCCAACTCCATTCGGAATGCCCCTGCTTGATCGAAGTCGATGTCCGAACAAATCGCAGAAAGCCCCAGAACGCTAACCTCACCGTTTAAACGGTAAAGGGGCTTTTTAGAATTGGTCGATATCTGGAAATAGGGGCCGCCCAGATCGCACGGTAAATCGGTTCGCGCTGCGCCATGCCGTTTGATTTGCAATAATGTTCCCAGCGATACGGGAGCAAGAGTACCTGACATGTAATCTTGTGCTACAAGCAAACAGGCTTGCAAATTAAATAATTTGGAATAGAGGATAAATCTTTCGTGCGTGATACTTGCTGTGGTACTGGCGAAACTGATCGAAAAAACTTTTAGTGTGCAACTGCCATCCAGCGCGAACTGCGAAGCCGACAGAAAACCTTTCAAACTTCCGCTTAAAGTCAGGTAGTCATTGTCTGGCAGCAAATTCAACTGGCCTTGAAATGCAAAGATTCCATTTTCGGCAAAAACCTGTACGGCAATAATATTTGTTCCAGCAATCTTCAGATAGCCAGAACCTTTAAGTTCGAGTTGCTTGCCCATGCTCAGGTATCCGGCCACACTGACTTCCAGAAGTTTTGAGACGTGACCACTCATTGCCAACTGCAACTGTGCCTCTTTTTCATCCGCAAATGATTCCAGAGCAATCTGGATACCCATGAAATCGCCGAGTTCCAGAGCGCCTTCGAGATGGATTAATTTTTTTTGTGCTGAAACGAGGAACTCTGATTTTCCATAGGCCGACAATCCAAAGAAGCGAAGTTCAGTCGAACCCGTCAGGTGGAAAAGATCGTTCGAGAGAGAACCGCTGAGTTCTCCAGCCAAGACAATTTGCCCATTACCCGCCTGCCCTTGGATATAAAATTCTTCTTCACTGAAGCGGAAACTGCCTGAAAGGATGTTTTGCCCCAAGAGCGTGAGGGAGCAGTCATCGCCCTTGAGAAGGAATTTTCCATTCTCATTATTACACCCGAAGAATCCGTCCAAGTGAACCGAGAAGAGGTCGCTCAGATGCCCATCCATCTGCATGCCCATTACCAGCCCGTCTGCGATGACGACGAGGCCAAAACCGCTGTAAAACTCCAACACATTGGCCACGGAAAATTCACCGTCAAAAGCGACCACAAGGCCTTCGGGATTCTTTTTGACCGTGGACACGGCGGTTGAATTTTTGGATTGGGCCAGATCAAGGAACCATTGCGTTTTTGTTTTATCCTCTTTCAAATGCGTCAAAGACGAAGAGGCTTCAAGAAATTCCGCTGGCGTGGTAAACGCATATTCACAATGGGCCTTAATCACACGGCAGAGGGTGAGGTCAACCACCCCAATTCGATGCTTCAATTCCACCACTTGAACCAAGTCATTGAATGAATTATTCTTTGCCGCATTGAACATTCCCCCCAGTAACGTCAAAGGTTTGATGGAAAAACCTTCTTCGGTTCCGATTAATTTTCCTGTAGGTTGATCGGTCGTTCCGAGTTCTTCTTCGATAGAAATATACTTGGGCAAGCGAATGTAATTCGCTCCAACGGTGAAAGTCGTCAGTTCAGCCTTCTCGAGATTTTCGAGGTTCAAGTCCTTGCCTTGAATCAAATTGCTACATTCGGTCAGGAAGGCTCCAACTCCCTCCAAACTCAAGGTGGGTTTTGGAAATTTAAAAGAGGATTCCAATTCCAAGCCTTCGAGTCCCCGATACGAGAAACCGATTTTGTCGTAAAAGACGGGAATGATAATCGGAAATCCCGTCTCATAGATGATAAACATGAACAGGTTCTGCAAGGTACAACGCTTTCGGTAGGTATGTGGATCGGGAAAGAGAGTAACGTTGTCTCCCGTTACTTCAGGAAGCACGAGAGAAGCCACCAGGGTAACCAGATCAAACACATCAATATCGGCGTCAATATCCAGCCGCAACGCGGAACCGCCAAACAATTCGCCAAAGGAAAGGCTATAAAGTTTGATACCGATCAATTGCGGGAAGGTCGGAATAATCAACTTAACCGGTATGTCTGTTCTCTCGTCTGATTTTGTACCACTTGTTGAGACAATGGCGTTGCTATCCTTGTCCGCCTTGACGCTAAATTTCCCGCTGCAACTACCATCCGCAGTAACTTCCAATTCAAAATTCAGATGTTTCGGAATTTCAATATTTCCATATTCAAGCAAGTCGCCCGGCAGACGATTAAGTACATTATCAATGGCCTGCAACTGGCCTTTGAGTTGCTGCATGTTGTTGTCCTGCACGCCAAACAAACTGAAGAAGTTCTCAAAACGGAACCCGTCTTTCTCGGTATAGAACGTGATTCCCTTGATCGGTATGCTGTCCGGGATGACGTTGGAAGCCGATTCTATGTTCAACGCTTTCAGAAGCGTCTTGAGCGTCGTAAGCGGAATTTGCACATCACCCACAATTTCAAATCCACCCGCAGCCTTGAAACTTCCCTTTGCTGCATCCAGGACAAATTCCGGAACCTGGAACTCAAGCACCCCTGTGCCGCCAATGGCCTCAAGGTCAAAATAAATATAACTGTGATTATCTTTGCTCGTTTTCTTTTCGTGCTCATATTCTCCACTGGAGTTCTTTTTACACTTCCCATCAGAGATGACGCGCTTCTCTTCAATGGTAGGCGTGATGAATGGAGAACTTGAAAAATTGAGACTCAATCCCTTCTCCAAGTCAAAGCCAAGTGTGAAGTCAACGGTGGAACTGGATGATTTTTTTTCTGTGCTACTGTCAGGAGAATACGTTCGGAATAACTTAAACTCCCCAGTATCCTGCTGCAAGGTCTTCGCTAAAACATTATTCAACTCGGATGGTAATCCAATGCTGATTTTTCCGTTAACGGAGAGATTGTCTGATGTAACATCCAAAGTGAATTTGCTAACTCCGATAGCCCCTTTGCCCAATGCAAGCGAGGTGTTATTATCAATTCGTAATGTCGGATAATCAAATTTAACCAGGGTATCGGAATTGGTAACTTCGAAATGCAATCCCTTGTCGTTGATTTTGAGAGCAGAAGACAAGCATATCTTCTCGTTAAAAATGTCAGCCAGCTGCTCGGGGAGGTTCGTAATAGACAATTCACTGGATGCGCTGAATGAATTGGAACCACTCTTTTCTCCGCAGAGGATTTCTATCTTTTTCATGGCCCAGGTAACGGCTGGGGTTTTCGTATCACCCGCCGACGAACTATACTTTAAAACAGGCAACGGAATACTTACCGCCATGCCTCCATCTTTGCCCTCGGGGGTGAAAATAAATTTAGTTTCCGTTCCCTCGTTTTCCAGGAAAGATTTTCCGTCCACCGAAAGGAGTTTGGTTCCTGCTTCCACGGGGTTATAAATAACAAGCGCACCATTGGTGGAAACGTGCCACACAGTTGCGCTCTTGTTCGCCGTCTTGGTACGTTCAATCCCCAACTCAAAACTACGGAACGTAAGCGAAGCAACATCGGGGATACCCAATGACAAATTCTTGCCCGTATCGCTGGTGGTTTTTTCCTCCAACGACAAGGCAAAACACTGTTTGGTGCTATCTTTCAGCGTCAAGTCTTTGTAAGAAGCCGCCAGCATCAATTCCGTAGAAAAAATCTCAGCAGCAACGCTACCGCCCAGCATCCACTCCTTGCGTCCATTGCTAACGTCATACTTGAACTCAAAACTATAATCTTTCAAATGGGCATCAATCCCAGGAATTTCCGGTAAATTCTTCCCCTTCAACGTAATACTGCAACTGATGTCCGCATTTTCCTTTCCTGTTTTCGACTTGTTGTTATAATCGAAAATCAGATCGGCAAAAACAATTTCCTGAGAACCCACCGTGAGTTTTTCACTACCAGTCACCGTGATTTCGCCAGAAATATGAAATCCTTTTTCCTCGCTGCCATATCCCACTTCCAGCGCAAGGTCCTTGATGGTTACCTCTGGCACTCCTTCCGGGAGTTCGGTATCCAGCAAAAACCTCACAATTTCCGTCAACGAAACATCATGGGCAGAAGCTTTTAACCGGGCCTGTTTTGCAATATCACAGCGCAAATCAAACACCATGGGTTTGCTGGCGTTAAGGATAAGCGATATTTCCCCCTCCAGCCAGACTTGCACCTCCATCGACTTGCCAGCGAGATCGCAACCAATCCCCGCGCCTAACTTGTTCAGTTCAAACTGTGCGCCTGAATTAAACAAATCCAACTTTAGAAGGTCCTTGCAACGCGCATGTGCGCCAAAATTAATATCCGATGGATTGCCACAGGCATAAATTTCCATCTCGGAAATCTCGGCATCCACAAACTCTTTCGGCAATCCGTGCCCATCCACCTGCAACACATTCAACAGCGAAGAAAATTTGGCGGCTTTTCTCAAACTGCCTGCGATGTTCATACTGGGCACGCTGGCGCTGACGCCCAGTTCCACTTGATCGGATTCTGCCCCCAGAAAGAGGCTGCCATCCAGAAACGCTTCCAACTCCGGTTTGGAAGATTCAGCATCGAACTGCACCGTAAAACTCACCTCATTGATCTTCACTTCCAGAAAATCGCTCACGATCGGCCAGGATTCTTTTTGCGTCAAAGTCAGTTTAACATTCCGCAACGTCGGGCCGGATGGATCAAACCCAATCTGCAAGCGCTCCACGGTAATCCCGGCATCCTTGTCCGCAGGCCCAAGTTGGGCAAGAAAATTATTAATCTCGGTATCCAGTCCATCGCTGGCAGGCGCAAAGAAAGTAACAATTTCCCCCAGCGTGGGCAACGTAACATCCGGGCGCACCTCCAGCGTCCAGACGCGGTATGGATCATAAATAATCATGGAAATACCGAGCGCGTGTCCGGAAATTTCAATCTTGCCATCGAAGACGCAAATCAAATGAGAATCATCCGGCTGGTTCTGATTATAAATGGTATGTTCCAACCCTATCGACAGATCGGAAAGCGCAATGCTCGGCGATTTGCAAACCGTAAGATGATTCGCATTAACGGGAGCATTGATCCGCACCGCCGTACCCCATTGCCCGTTACCATCCGGTTGAAACGCTGCCCGAAATCCATCGACCGGCCACACCCCGGTTGCCGCTTCCAGAAGCATCGCCGCATCCGTCAGTAACTCATTGGAGGAATACAGTTTTCCCAGCAGTTTTAAAC
>DNPO01000148.1 GCA_003501375.1 Candidatus Sumerlaeota bacterium
CAATGGCCTGCCCGCTTTTTCCCCAGGTAGCGGACGCTTCGTCGCACATATTATTCGCGGTAACCAATGTATCAAACGCTTTTTTGTACTCGTCTGTACGGCCCAGAGCATCTTTGACCGCTGGACGAACCGCTTCAGGAAGAGCTGGTTCCTTTTCCAGAACCTCCAAACTATTCTTTAAAGCCTTATGTTCGTCTTGCCACGAATCTCCGGCGTTTTTTGTCGCATTCCCCACTTTTTCGTTGCCATACAATTGAAAATCTCGGCGCAAAGTTGCGCAATTGTTGAGGCGCTCCAAACATTCCAACCCGTTGTCCTGCAAATCAACCACGCTGTAAATTTTGGTGATGCCCTGCCAGTTGGTGACATTGGTGATGACCAGAATGAGTAAAATCACTCCAAACCCTGAAAATACCTTTGCTGTCAAACTCACTTTTTTCATTTTTTCCATTCTCCTGTTTGCTGCTAAAAAGTTTTTGTGCATACAATTCATATATGGATTTAATGGTTTGTCATCTATGCCATAATGAACCCTCCTTTGCGCGCAGGAAGAATCCATGTGGATACCATCCCTGCTCTGAGTTGAGAGAATTGGAACCCCCCATCGGAAAATTATTGTGGCAGAAAAGCGAGACAATAGAAAAAAAGGAGGGGGGAAATGCCAAAGGTCAAAAAATATGTAACGTATAGAGTAACCGAATGGGAAAAAGACCCATTCATGGATTCTTTATCGGGCGTATACAGCATTGACTTTAGCTAATTTAATAGTTATTTTCACAGAAATGTAATGTGGGCAAAAACGGGGGAAAGATTGTAAAAAACAAAAACCGCTTTCATCTTCCGATGAAAACGGTTTCTGGAGTTTTAGCTTTTACCGGTTTTTTAACTGGCTACAATATTGAGAATTTTTTTCGGCACATAAATAATTTTGCGGATCGTTTTGCCTTCGGTGTGGCGCAACACGTTCTCGTCGGCCTGTGCGATGGTTTTGACTTCTTCCTCGTTGGCATCGGCGGGAACGGTGAGTTTTGCGCGCATCTTGCCGTTGATCTGAACCGGGACTTAGATCTCGTCTAGAACCAAGCGCGTCTCGTCATATTGCGGCCAGGCGATCTGGAAGATGGAACCCTTGTCACAAATGCGGTTCCAGATTTCCTCGGCAATGTGCGGGGCCATCGGAGCCAGCAACAACAGCAGCGTGCGGAACGCACTGGCAACGCAAGCCTTGGAATCGGCATCCTCACGCGGTTTGTACGCGCTCAGATCGTTGAAGAGTTCCATGCAGGCGGAAATGGCGGTGTTGAAGTGGAAACGCTCGCCGAGGTCCGCCGTGGCACGACGAATGCTGTCATGTGTCTTGCGGTCGAGGGCCTTGTCATCGGCATGGCTGGACGTGGGCATGAAGCCCTTGTCGCACAGCGACGCGAGGCCTTCCTCAATCACAGCAGCGTTCGTGTTGGCGTAACGCCAGATGCGACCCAGAAAGCGCGATGCGCCTTCGAGTCCGTCGTCATTCCAGTCGAGTTGTTTGTCGGCGGGCGCGGCGAACAGAATGAAAATACGCAGGGCGTCCGCGCCGAACTTCTCAATCGCTCCGGCAGGGTCTACCGTATTGCCGAGACTCTTGGACATTTTCACGCTACGAGTCGTGCCGTCTTTGAACGTGTGATCCTTGCAAACCATGCCCTGCGTAAAGAGGCGCTTGAACGGTTCGTCTTTTTTCAGGAGGCCCAGGTCGCGTAACATCTTGGTAAAGAATCGCGCGTAGAGCAAGTGCATGCAGGCATGCTCGACGCCACCGATGTACTGCTGGACGGGCATCCACGCTTCGGCTTTGGCCGCATCAAACGGCAACTTATCATTCTTGGAATCAAGATAGCGCAGGTAGTACCACGACGAGTCCACAAACGTATCCATCGTGTCGGTTTCGCGACGCGCGGGCTTTCCGCACTTCGGGCAAGGCGTGTTAAGCCAACTGGTCGCGGTGAGGAGCGGGTTGCCGTCCTTGGAAAAATCCACATCGCGCGGTAGCACGACAGGCAGTTGATCTTCCGGTATCGGGACGCAGCCGCAATCCGGGCAATAAACCACGGGAATGGGCGTACCCCAGTAGCGCTGGCGAGACAGTAACCAATCGCGCAGTTTGTACTGGATCGTGCGCTTGCCCTTGCTCTGCTCTTCCACAAAAGCGGCGATGCGTTTGATGCCGTCTTGCGAGGGGATGCCGTCAAACGAACCGGAGTTGACCAGCACGCCGGGTTCAACAAAGGCGGCCTTCATGCCCGCGCCATCGGCGGGGCAACCAGCATCGATCCAGTCGGTCAGTTGCTCTTTTTGCTCGGCGCTGATCGCATCGGTCGGCCGGATGACCACCTTGAGCGGGATGTTGTACTTCTGGGCAAATTCAAAGTCGCGCTGGTCATGCGTCGGAACAGCCATAACCGCGCCGGTACCGTATTCCATCAGCACGAAGTTAGCGGCATAAATCGGCACGCGCGCGCCAGTCAGCGGATGAATCGCGTAACGCCCGGTGAAGCAACCTTCCTTCTCCTGCCCCTCGGCGGTGCGGAGGAAGCGGTCTTCACGCGC
>DNPO01000259.1 GCA_003501375.1 Candidatus Sumerlaeota bacterium
AAATTCGTCGAACTTTTTGCAACTGCCTGGGCTGTTTCCAGGGCCTTTTCCATTTCGACAAAACTCTTGGTCGCATCTCCCCAGCGCTTCTCACTTTCCAGAAGCGAGACTTCGACCATGTAGAACGTAATCATTGCTGCATTGCGCTGAACGTCATTTGCTGCCTGCACCGCTGGCACATATTCTTTACTCAAAATGTCGGAGTCTTTTTTTACACCCAGCATGTTGTAAATTGCCAAGATGCCCAATCCGACCGTCAGCAGAAGCACGACCAGATACCCCGCTGCTATTTTGGTGCCCAACTTTACCTGTCGCATAAATTCTCCTCCTTCTTGAATATTCGTCATAAAATATAATTGCACGACAATTGTCCCAGAGGAATCCTACCATATTGCATTGTTGGCAGATACGGAAATGCTAAATCTTTGTGTAAAAAAATACCCCGGATTCCGTGTTTTCCTGGAATCCGGGGTATTCCTTCAGATGTTGAGGCTGGATTAGAACTCCTTAAAATCATCATCATCAAACGGAATAGCCTTTTGCGCCTGGGTGGGTTGGTGTCTTGCAGCGGGCTGGTGCCCGATCATCTGGCCAGAAGCCGCTGCATTTTTCCTTACCGACTGGCTGGCTGCATGGTGGCTGGCGGTTGAATGTGACACCTGTGGAATGGCGGTATCATGACCACCCGCCCCGCTCACCATATTGACCAAGTCACCCACCACATTTTGCATCTGTTGCGCCTGGGCCGAAAGTTGCTCGCTGGCCGAAGCCGACTCTTCCGCGTTGGCCGCAACCTGCTGCGTCACCTTGTCCATCTGCGCCACTGCGTTGTTGATTTGGGTGATTCCATCCGATTGTTCATGAGACGCTGTGGTGACTTCACGCGCCTGATCCGCAACCTGCGCGGCAACAGACAAAATCTTTTCGATCGCTTCTGATGCTTTATTTACTACTTCTGCACCGCGGTTGGATTGCTCCACGCTGGTCTGAATTAAGCCGGCCGTATCCTTGGCAGCCACGGCGGAGCGTTGTGCCAGATTACGCACCTCTTCGGCCACCACGGCAAAACCCTTGCCATGCTCGCCCGCGCGCGCCGCTTCCACTGCGGCATTCAGTGCCAACAAATTAGTTTGGAAAGCGATTTCCTCGATGGTCTTGATAATGCCAGAAATCTTTCCGGATGATTCTTTGATCAACCGCATGGTGGAAACGGTCTCACCCATAGCCACGTTGGCCTGCTCCGCTGCTTTCCGTGCCTGTTCCGCACCTTCGGTTGCGCCCTGGGCTTTTTCGGAATTGCCGCGTGCCTGCCCGGCCAGTTCTTCCAATGCAGAAGAAGATTCTTCCAAACTGGAAGCCTGTTCCGTGGAACCCTCAGCCAACTGCTGGCTGGTCTGTGAAATCTGGCTGGAGGCGGATGCCACCTGGTGCGCACCTGCTGCAAGCGCTTCGATCGCACGATTGAGCGGTTTGGTGATGGAGCGCGTGATGCCGAACGCGAGGATAATTCCCACAACCAGTGCCACAAACAACCCTGCGATGGTTGCATTGGATGCATTGCCCAGGCTAATTGTCGCCTTTCCGGCAATATCAGTGGCTTGCTCATCGCCCATCTTTGCCGATTCGGTGGCATACTTCATCATTTCATCGCCAAACACTCGGCGCTGTATTCCTTCATTTTGCAAAGTTTCCCAGTTTACCAGGAGCGTTTTCATTGTCGCGTTGTAATTAGCGCTTGCGGTCTTAATTTCATCAATTGTTTTCAAGTTTTCTGGGTCAACGGTACTGCTTTTCAATTGATCCAATTGTTTCTGGATTTCTTCGAAGGTTTTTTGCGCGCCTTCACGGACATATTTCGGCTCGCGGAATGCCAGCATGCGGGCGACGTCAAAACGCGTGGATGTTCCGGCCTGAATCAAATCCTTCAATGTTGTGTACTTCGCAATGCGTTCTTTGATCTTTGCTGGTTCTAATTTGGCATCCACGTCCTTGTTCAGCAAATCTGCTTGAACTTTCAGAAATCCCGTACAGGCGTCTGAGTACTTCTCCGCCGCCTTGATCATATCCGTTCGGTTTTTTTGCAACTCCAGTATCTCGCCCCAGGCCTTGTCGGCCATCCCCTTGTATCCATCAAAGCCTTTTCTTGCCTTGACCATTCCTTCTTTCATGCCTTTGAGTTTTTCGTTAGTCAACTCTTTGGCCAATTTATCCGCTCCGTCTAATGCGGTTTTCATGTCAGCAAAACACTTTTGCGAATCTTCCCAAGCCTTTGCATCTTCCGCAAGAGTAACAGCCCGCATGTAAAAGGTGATCAGTAACGCATTGCGTTCCACCTCACCGGCTTTTTGGCCCACCGGCATACATTCCTTACTCAAGATATCCGCGCCACTTTTTGCACCCAACATGCTATAAATCGCCAAAGTGCCCAACCCGACAGTCAATAGGAGTACCACCAAATATCCGAGTCCTATTTTTGTTCCCAATTTTACTTGCCGCATGATTCTTCCTCCCCTTTTTGCGTGCCACCATTTAAGAAAAAGTACCCTCCGTCGTTATTGCATACATAACGAGACGTCTTTCTCTGCGTATCGGCTCGAAGCGGGATAAACTAAACCTCTTTTTGCAAAAAAGAGGCATTTATCCATTGTTTTGTTTATTGTTAACGGAAAAAGGGCGCTCGCTAATTAAGTACAAATAATATCACTTACGGATTAAGTTTTTCAGCATATCCGTTTTCATTGTGTGTGCGTAGCAAAGAGCAGCAGCCAGAGCATCTGCGGCATGGTCGGGACGTGGAATTTCGCGCAGCCCCAACAACACCGCTACCATTTTTTGCACCTGCTCTTTGGAAGCGCGTCCATTGCCACTGACGGCCATTTTAATTTGGAGCGGAGTGTATTCAAAAACGGGAATGCCCGATTCGGCGGTGGCAAGCACCGCAGCGCCGCGGGCTTGTGCTACGACAATGGCTGTTTTCACATTGGTAGCGAAGAAAAGTTGTTCGATGGATACTGCTTCTGGTTTTTCACGACGGATCACGTCTTGCAGCGCGTGGTAAATATGGCTGAGGCGTTGCGGAAAAGGTTGGGTGGAAGGCGTTGTAATTGTGCCCCAACTCACGTCGCCCGGACCGCCATTCGGATAAACAATAATGCCCCATCCGGTAGAGGCGAGGCCAGGATCTATTCCAAGAATGCGCATGTGTTTTCCCTTTTGCCCTGCAAGGGGGAAGTGTAGCGGGGGGAGTTGGGAACCGCAACGTCAAAAACATTCTCCTCAAAAAAAGAACACAGCGGTTCCTGTTGACACTGATTGCCGTGCCACTTGACAATGGGCATGCGACCTGCAAGGATATTCCCGGTTTATTTTTTGCAGAAAGGTACCTGTTTAAATTTATGTCCATAATTTCCGAAAAAGTTCTCATCATTGGTGGCGGTCCAGCCGGTTTGACTGCTGCTCTTTATACCGCGCGCGCTAATTTGAAGCCGCTGGTGCTCGAAGGGCCGCAACCGGGTGGTCAATTGACTATTACGTCCGACGTGGAAAATTTCCCTGGCTTTCCCGAACCCCAAACAGGACCGGAACTGATTGGTCAGTTGCACCAGCAGGCCGAGCGTTTTGGCGCACGTTTTGCCTACGAGTCCGTGCAGTCCATTGATCTATCGCGTCGTCCGTTTACTGTCCAGACTGATACGCAAACCATTGAGGCATCCGCTGTCATTGTGGCGACCGGCGCATCGGCACGCTGGTTGGAACTCCCCAGCGAAAAAGCCCTGATGGGGCATGGCGTTTCCGCCTGTGCCACCTGTGACGGTTTTTTCTTCCGAGGGAAAGAGGTGGTCGTGGTGGGCGGTGGTGATACCGCGCTGGAAGAAGGTCTTTTCCTGACGCGTTTTTGCAAACGCGTTACCATTATTCACCGCCGCGATCAGTTACGCGGTTCAAAAATTTTGCAGGAACGTGCCCTCAATCATCCGCAAATCGGTTTTTTGTGGGATTCTGTGGTAGATGAAATTGCCGATCCTGCGCAGAACAAGGTAACCGCAGTGAAGGTACGCAATGTGAAGACGGGCGCGGTGACGAATTTCCCGTGTGACGGGGTTTTTCTTGCCATTGGTCACGTGCCCAACACAGGTTTCCTGAAGGGGCAGATTGTCACCGATG
>DNPO01000272.1 GCA_003501375.1 Candidatus Sumerlaeota bacterium
TTATTTGCTGCGTTTCACCACCAAAAGATATAGATCGCCCCATCACTACCTACCCAAGCGACCCGAGTTACAGTCGCTCCGGGGGTATTGGCATCAGCGGATTCTCCTATGTTACCCATGGGTACAGGGGTCGTTCCGCTTACTTCCTCCGTGTGCTTCAGAAGTGCCCATTTTACCGTAACCGCCTGCGCCTGTCCGATCAGCAGTCCGCACAAGAGCGCTACGGTCCAGATGATTCCAAACATCGTTCTTTTGTTCCTCATTTTCTGCGTCCTTTCCCTGCAAGGGTGGGTGAAACCAAATATGGCGTAACCGATTGGGTTGGAATCGGGCTAACGTGTCGGGCTGACCGAGGTAAAGACGAAACAAGAGTGGGAAGAGATGGATTGATTTTAAGTTTTTAGTAAAAACATTGGATTTAAACCGAGTTGATATTTTGTGTCCGAAAAACACACCTGCCTTCTGTTATCGACAGGTTGCGGGGAAACTTGAGCGGGTTTTTGGGGAAGAACAATCTTTTTTCTCTCGCAGAGAGCGCAAAGTATTGCAAAACACAACGGTGTATAGGCCGGGGAACTGGGTAACATATTTTGAGCCCTTCGTCCAGCGCAAGAGTCATGATTAATCGCATCAAAGAGAGAGAAAAGCCTTGCTCGGATGTGAAAAATATTGACAGATTCTCGTTTATACGAAATAATCGCGTGTCGTAATCTGTATCCTAACTGTTTATTCGTAAAACTTGAGATTCTCACAAAAAGCCCGGGGGGTTATTCTCATGCTGAAATCACGTTTGCTGAGGTGTTTGTTTGCCAGCATTCTTATGTTGTTCCTTTATGTAGGTGGATTGGCGGTCGGTCAAACGGCAAATGACGAGAAAAAGGTCGAATTGTCCGGCAAGGTGGTGGACTTGATGACAGGCAAGCCGGTGCCGGGGATACAAATACGATGCCGTAACCATATGGAGGGTAATGGTCAACACGGAACAGTGGCAGATATGACAACAAATGACACCGGATTTTTTTCCACTCAAGTTGCAGCAGGCGCTTCTGTGCGTATGGATCTATATCCGTCCTTGCTTTCCTCTACGGGAAAATGTCTGTTGGATTCTTATTGGGCCTCGGTACAGAATTTCGCACTGCCTTTTGACTTCCGGGAGGTTTTGGAAAATAAGAAAGACATCGTCTTCAAAGTAAAATTGCGTTCTTCTATATCTCTGCAAGGGCAGGTGGTGGATAGCAATGGCTTGGCGATAACAGACTCCGTTGTTTACGCGGGGCATGAGGGAAAAAAGACAGATGCCAATGGAAATTTTGTGCTGGAAGCGGTTCCAGCAGATCAGGATTTTGATCTGTTTGCCATCACGGAAAAAGAAAATCTGGCGGGTATCACGCGGGTAAAAGCCGGAAGTAATTCAGCAAAAATTGTTCTTGTCCCCACAAAAAATTACACGGGGGAAGCGCGTACGGCAAACGATCTGCCGGCAGAAAAATTAAATTTTGGGATTCAACCTGTTGTCAATTATGATGCGTTCCAGACCGTCAACTATCAGGAGAAAACCAACGAAAATGGCACGTTCGGATTAAAGAATCTCTGCCCACTCGTGAAATATAAGATTTACTGGGATGCACATGAGTATGAGGGGTTAGGCGAAGCGTTAAACCGTTCATATGAGCGCGGCGAGGCTTTAATAGACCTTACCAAAATCCCGGCGGGACAACCCATCAAGTTTCAGGCGCCCATGTTCACCTATGCCGTGCTGGGGCGCGTGGTAAATACGCAAAACCAACCGATTGCAGGGGCAAAGGTACGGACGTTGCAGGAACCAGGCGTGGTGATTGAACGTTGGTATCCGGGAATAAAAAGGACTCAGGAAACAGACAAGGATGGACGCTTCACCATTGAGCGCCTGGCTTTTGGAAATGTGCCTCTGCATATCACCGCGCCGGGGTATCAGGGGCAGACGGTCGTTACACAAAGTAATAATACGAATTTTACAGCGACCTTGCTTCCCCCGCGAGCGGAAGGGGCAAAAATCGAGGTTGCCTTAGTGGATGAGCAGGATAGCCCCATATCCAAAGCCACGGTGCGGCTGAATACCCTTCTGGCGGGGATTGATGAAAAGGCGACAACGATTCAAACGGTTGCCACCCACTCGGAAGGCAAGGCGTTTTTTGCGCTGCAAAAAAGTGCGGAAAGCAGCAAAAACTACCTGACATTTGATGCGCCGGGCTATTGCCTGGCCTGGCGTGAAATTCCGGTCAACGAGGATGCCAGCCTGATCGTCCGACTGAAAAAAGAGGGACGTCCCAGGCACGGGCGGTTGCTGGACGAAAACGGCAAGCCCATGACGCACGAGCGCTTGTGCGTGCCCGAATGGGCAAAGGCGGGTATTGATTCCGTCATGGAGTGCGATGCCGAAGGCCGCTTCACGGTAAAACGTGTTGCCGAAAACGACGACATTACGCTCGATCTGATCGGAAGCAAATACATCTGCAACCAGCAACATCCATTACGTTTCTCTGAATACGCAGGGGTGGAAAACGAAATAGACCTGGTACTAATGGACTGTGGCGGCACAATTCGCGGAACCGTACGCCTGCCTGATGGTTCCCCCGCACCGGGGAATTGGTATATCAACACGGCACGTACGCCTGTGCAATGGACAGGTAGTGGATCGGTAACAGGAGGGTATTTTGAAATATCGAATCTACCCACCAGTGGAATGTGGCGTATAGATGCTTCGCCGGGCTGGGATAATGCTACGGGCAAACAATGGATTTGCCCTGCACCAATTGAACTGAAAGTGGAACCGAACAAAATAACAGAAACATCCATCACGCTGATGCGCGGTATTCCCATTTCGGGAAAGTTCGTTTTCCCCGATGGACAAAAAAAATCAGACAGTTATACGTTGCTGGCGGAAACTTCGCAGGACAAAGGGAGGAAATATCCCACCGGGCATCGTTTTGAGAGCACTATTCGTGGGGAGGATGCGGATAAGCCGTGGACACTGTATTTACCGGAAGGCGAATTTGAGTTCAAATACGCCACCAGTGATAACCCACAGTATGTTTCTTCCGGCGTTAAAGTTACGGTGAAAAAAGATACGCCGGTGAATGATGTGGCAATAGAGATGAAGGTCGGGAAATAAAAAACAGGCGAACAGACATTGAATGGAGATGATGAGCGCATGGGAAAAAATAAGGTACTGCATATATATGTCTTTTTTTGTTGACAATGCTGTCAGTAATAACGTAGGGTAAACGCTCACGGGGTTTCTCACCATCCCTCAAGAGGTCCTCCCGAAGCCTAGTCCTGCAAAGGGCGAGGTGTATAGTAGTAGCAAGAGGGACATTGGTTAGTATGGTCCATTGGGACCGAAAGTAAAGGAGAAAGTATTTTGAGCACAGGTACCGTAAAGTGGTTTAACGAGAAAAAAGGTTTTGGTTTCATCGAGCCGGATGACGGTGGCGAAGATCTTTTCGTTCACTTCTCGAGCATCGAAGTCGAGGGCTTCAAGACCCTTCAAGAAGGCCAGAAGGTTGAGTTCGTTGCCGGCCAAGGCCCCAAAGGCCCCCAGGCTACCAACGTCCGCCCCAAATAAGTACCAACCTGTGAATGCTCTGCGTTGCTTCTTAGCAGCCTCATCTACATAGCGTAGGTAGTTGTTGCAGCCCTTCAGGGTCTCCCTGAAGGGCTTTTTTCTATTCCCCTGACCCAAGGAATTTACCCATGAAAATCGAACACGTTGCTTTTCAAGTAGAAAACCCCCCCGAAGTAGCCGAGTGGTACATGGCCAATATGGGCTTTACCTGCAAACGCTCTGCTGATGCGCCCGTACCCGTCCGTTTTTTGGCCGATGCTTCCGGCAATGTTATGTTAGAAATCTATAATAATCCCAAGGTGAAAACGCCGGATTACACCGCACTGGACCCGCTCCTGCTACACGTAGCGTTCTCCTGCCTGGAGATTCCCGCTGCCGTTGACCGCCTTACTGCCGCCGGAGCCATCCTGCTTTCCGGCCCGGAAATTCTGGCCAATGGCGATGAAATAGCCATGCTGCGCGACCCGTGGGGCTTGGCTATCCAACTCTGCAAGCGCAGCCAACCGATGATTTAATTTTTTTTAATAAGGCCTATAAGTCTGATAAGGCTTATAGGCCTCATAAAACCCTTCCCCAGTGCAACACGACTGCTCTCCCGAAGATATTTTCCCGTTGCACCTCCCGTAAACCCGCTTCCCGCATCCACTCACTCACGCCCTCGGGTGAGGCAAATTCCGCAATGCTCCGTGACAAATAGCGGTACGCCTTGCTCCCGCTGACCACATTGCCCAGCACAGGCAAAATGCCGTGTAAATAAAAATAGTATCCCCAGCGTAAAACACCGTGACGCGGCAGGTGAAATTCCAGCACCGCCACCACTCCACCCGGATGCGTCACCCGCGCCATTTCACGCAGTCCGGTTTGCGGGTCCGTCAAATTTCGCAATCCAAACGCCATCGTGCTCACATCAAACATGGAATCGGCAAACGGCAGGCAGAGCGCATCACCCTCCAGCCAAATCGGCTGGGTCTTATATTTTTTTCGTGCCGTTTTACGCCGCGCAATTTCCAGCATGGGGTGGGTAAAGTCTAAACCCACCACTAACGCTCCGCTATCGCGCAACCGCTCCGAAAACAACAAAGTTAAATCGCCCGTTCCTGCGCAAACGTCCAGCACGCAACGCGGCGTTTCGACCGCTTCCAGAATTCGCCGCACCGTGCGTTTGCGCCAGAGTCGGTCAATCGAAAAACTCAGGATGTGATTGAGCGCATCATAAAACGGGGCAATGCGCGCGAACATTCCCCGGACATTTTTTTTCTCTGCCAACATTTACACTTCCTCCGATTGGGAGTGTAGCAGGGCTGCGGGAAAAAGCCAACAGTGCAACACGGATTTTCCCTCCGCTTGATTTCTTGACACCCACCCGCATTCTTGGTTAAATAGGGGAAACGGGGATTGCCCCCATCACCGCATTTAGAAATTAAAAGTGTGCAGCCAGATGCCCTTCGTCAAACTCGAAATCGTCCCGAACAATTTTCATGTGCATACTGCCACCCATATCCAACAGGGCGAGGTCTGCGCAGGGCAAGAACCGCAGGGCACCATTTTGAAAAGTTGTACTTGCATCGGATTTTACCATCACTCCTCTAAAACAGGAGCTATCAGCCACGTTACCGGGTTTTCCAACGACCACGGTCACTCCGCACGCGGCGCACTGGCCATCCTGCGTAAAAAAATGGCCCGCTTCCATATTGAATTGGAAGATTGCGAATGCTTCCTGGTGGGCGGCGCGGATGCGGTGCAACGCGTTTATGATGGCGTAACCGAAGCCTTGCGCGAAGTCGGAATCACCTTCCGCGAGTTAGATGTATTGGGCCACTACCACCGCAAGATTGTATTTGATCCTGCAACGGGCGTCCTGACTCTTTTCAAAAAGCATGGGGATGAGACGCTGAAGGAAGCGGCAAAAACCTTTTCTTCCGACCTGACGTATCAGTGTTTTCATGACCAAAAACGCCGCTTGATTACCGGGGCCAGTCTGTTTTTTCGCAATCCCATGCTGCTGTCGTACCTGACTAAAACGGTTGCGCCCGCCGTGGCTGCCAAGGGACATCGTTTTCACGTTTGGTGCGCCGGGTGCTCATTAGGGATGGAAACTTACTCCGTTGGTATGGTGTTGTTGGACTGGATAGCGTCGTCGGGGAAAAAGATGGATTTAAAAATTTTGGGAACGGACATTTCTGCTGAGGCGCTGACCACTGCTTCCAACGGTATTTATCGCGTGTCTGAACGCGCCTTCAAAGAGCATGATAAACTGGTGGCCAAATACATCCGCCGGGTAGATACCAGCAATGTGCAGGTAACGCCGGAATTGCGCGGGATCATGGCTTTCAAGGAACGCGACATCCGCGAAGGCAGTCGTCAGCCGCTGTTTGACCTGGTGATTTGCGATCATGTGCTGCAATACTTCACGGTCGATATTCAAATGGGATTTCTTAAAGGGCTGCTCAGCGGAGTAAAACCTGATGGGTTTCTTTATGTCAGCTCGCCGTCCAAAGAAATTGAAACTACTTTACGCAACGGCGGTAATTATGAAGTTTTGGCCAAGCATTTTTACCATCGGAAAGGGTAGTCTCCAGGATGCGCTCACCTTTCCCCGCCCAAGCATCAAACCGCATGCCGCACGCCATTTTTTGTCTCTTTCTGCTCGCCTCACTTTTTCCGCAACT
>DNPO01000002.1 GCA_003501375.1 Candidatus Sumerlaeota bacterium
CCCTTTTTTGCTCCATTTTTCCTGATTTTGAATCTTGGTTTCGCGCGTGTTTATCCGTGTCCATCCGTGGCTAATTTTTGAAGGGTGGCTGTTTTGAAACTGGTTATAGTAAAATCAACATTCTCAATCGTCCCGATGGGACGAGTTTTATTTTTATTTTTCACCCGGCGCTAAAGCGCCGGGCTAAAATCATACCGTTCCTACGGAACGAAAACAAAACTCTTGTACGGACTTTTGCAACTGGCTCAATAAAAAAATTTGCGTCCTTTGTCTTTTACGCCCTGGGCAGTTTTCCACCGCGGCGCAAAATGCCATCCCGCAAACCTCGCCACAAGGCGGAAACTTGTGCGGGTTTTCCATGCCGCAAAAAGGACAACGCACGCACCAGTAAAATAAAAATCAGATACACGCTGCCCACCAACCGCTCCGCAAGGGTTCCCTGCCGATGCAGAAACATCCAGCGATTGCGCGCATCATAATAGAGCATGGCGGGACGGCCCTCGGCGGAAGTGCTGGCCGACTCCAGATGAATCACGCGAGCGCTGGGGACATAAGCGATCTCAAAACCAGCACGCGCTAACGCCAGGCAATAGTCAGCATCTTCGTAGTATAAAAAAAACGGCTCATAAAATCGAATACTCGTTTCGAGCGCACGACGCGATACCAGCAGCGCGCACGCGGAACTAAAACGAAACCGTTCCGGTTTGTCGTATTGCCCACGGTCTTCCTGGCGCAACCCGCGATTGCGGCACCGGGCACGTGACATTTCCACGATGCCGCCCGCTGCGTACAAAAGCGGTTTTTCGGGCAAAAGAATTTTCGGCGCAGCAAGACCATATTGCATCGCTGCATTAGCCAGTAATTTCAATCCGCCTGCCTCCACCACCGCGTCGTTGTTCAGCAATAGCACCGCATCGGTTCCATCGGCCAGCGCGATCTCCATCCCCTGATTGCAACCCGCGCCAAAACCTAAGTTATTTTCGTTTGCCTGAACAACTACCCGGGATTCATTGTTATAAAGTTGCCGCGCCCAAGCGCCGTCCCCATCGTTTTCAATCAGAATAACGCGCACATCAATCTCTGTTTCCGCGAGCACGGAGTCAATGGCCTGTTGGGTTATGTCGGGACGGTGGTAATTGACGATGATGGCGTGGAGCATATTCAAATATGAAAACCTCAGACAGGATGCACCGGATGAAGATCAGCCGCGGTTGACTTCTTCTTTTTGTTCCACGGGAAGTTTGATGGTAAAAACCGCACCGCCCGTGCGACGATTACGAACTCCGATGGTTCCGCCATGTTCCGCGATGATATTATGGCAAATTGAAAGCCCCACCCCCATTCCCATTTTTTTCTTTTTCGTGAAGAAAGGATCGAAAATCCGCGGGAGGTCTTCCGGGGCAATCCCCGGCCCGTTATCAGCAAAAACGATATGCACAAAATCTTCGCTCAGTCGCGTTTTTACCGAGATTACCTTGCGCCCTTCCTGTTTCCCCATCGCTTCACACGCGTTGGTAATCAGATTCAGCATCACCTGGCTGATGCGCTGGGGCGAAAAGCGGAATGCGGGGATGCGGGTGGAAAACTCGGAGAGCAGTTCAATCCCGTGTGACTCAATCAGGTTGCGAGAGATGTCTAAATTACTCTGAATCGTCTGATTGATATCTGCCATTTGTTGCAACGCCTGATTGGGACGGTTGAGATCGAGCAAGTTTTTCACCGTGTCGCGGATGTGCGTGAAGGCATCGCGCACGATGGAAATTTCATCCAGCAGTTTTTCGTTCTCCGCTTTTTTTGCGTCGGACTGGATCGCATTCAACGTGAAGGTTACGGCTTGCAGAGGCGAGTTAATTTCGTGTGCAATGGAGGCCGCCAGCATGCCTGTTGCTGCGAGACGTTCTGACTGAATGAGTTGGTTCTGGAGGGTTTTGGAAATTTCGATTTCACGAACAAACTGGGCATTGATGGCGGACAACTCACCGGTGCGGGAACGGATGCGTTCTTCCAATTCCTCGCGAGCCTTGACGTGGCGTCGCTCGGCTTCCTTCTGATCTGTCACGTCGTCGAAGATGCAAGCCATGCCCTCATAAACTCCGTCGGTTTCTAGTGGCACAAACCAACCGGAAAGCAAGAGGGTTTCGCGGTTAATATTTTGGATGGAAACGGCATCCACCCGCACGGTGCGGAGTTCGGTTTTCGCCTGGAGATAAGCGGAACGGATGCCACGTAGGACGTTGCCCGGCAGCCCCGACAGGACATGCACCCCCACCGCCTGCCGCAGAGTCACGCCCGCAATTTCCAACGCACGGGAATTGGCATGGAGGATCACGTCGTTGACATCTGACGTCCAAATGGCCACGGGGATTTTTTCAAACGCAGTTTGAAAAAGGTTGCTCCGGTGTGGCAGGTCCGACACGGGAAACTTCCACGTGGAAATATCTTTGATCGACTGCAAAACACAGCGGACTTCGCCCGCGTCATTCCGTTGAAAAGTGGTGGTGACCAGCGCCCAAATTTTATTTCCGTTTTTATGCAGGTAGCGTTTTTGCAGGGTGGTTTGCGCCGGGGCGGGAGAACGCAAAAGGTCCCGCATGCCTTCCGCCTCAAAAACAATATCGTCGGGGTGGGTAATTTCGGAAAGTTTCTTGCCCTTCAATTCCTCACGCGTATAGCCCGTCAAGCGGCAAAAGGCCGGGTTGGCGTTCAGAATGTGGCAGGAGGGAAAATCGATTTGCAGCAATCCGTCCGGGGTCTGTTCAAACAACCCGCGGGTTTCTTCCTCGCTCCTCCGCAACCGGAGTTCTTCGTTTTTTCGCACGGTAATGTCAATGACCGAACCAATGATCCGTTGCGGGTTCCCCGCCAGATCAAACAGGGCAACCTGTCCGCAGTCACGTACCCAAATCCATCCCCGGTGCTTGGACCGCAGTCGGTATTCGAGCAAGTGCTCGACGATGCGGTGCTCGCAATAATCTTCCAAAAGTTTTTGGAAGGCAAACGTATCATCGGGATGTACCAATGTCCGGCACCATTCCATACTGGGCTTAACCTCGTTCGGTTCCATCCCCAGCATTTGGAAAAGACGCGCATTCCACACAATAGTGTCGCTTGTCACGTGCAAATCCCAAACCCCCGCATGAATTGCACTGGTAACATGACGTAAGGTGTCTTCGGCACGATGCAGAGCACGTCGAAGGCGAGCGGCTTCCACCGTGTCGTTCAATAAACGCAGAAAAATTTCTTTGGAGTCTGGAGTGACAATGATACGAGGGAAGGGTTCGAGTTGGGGGGCATGCGATAGCAGAGACAAACCCGCGCCACATTTGCTGATCTCACGCACCAGCGTGGGTTGGAGCGAAGCGGGTTCCATTTCGCCACCCAACACCAAATCAATGGGGCTGGAGCGGAGAACATCCAGCGCCTGCATCAAGTCAGAGACGGCGGTACAAAGAAAGCCCTCAGCATCCAAAAATGCACCTAAGAAACCCCGAAGGGAATCCTGTGTTTCAACCAAGAGAATGCGTGGGGCGGACGGCATGAACGCCTCCGGGGAACGATGCGCGGTCAAATCAAGCGCAGATGGTTAGATGCCTGACAAAATGCAACATCAGGCCGTCTCAAGCAATTCGCTCTCAATCGCGGCGATTTCCGCCGGTTCCAACTGCTTGCTCAACACAAGCGAATCCTGGAAACGCGTTAAGTCCAGGTGCATGAGCGACCAGTGGCGATTGGTATTGTGCGCCACCACGGTGCCTTGGGCATCCTCGCACCAATATACCGCTTCCCACGAACGGCCCGGAGTAAACTCAATCGAAAGGACTTGGCCGCGAACCAATGCCGATTCTGCGCTGATGGGGGTTGACTCTTCCGCGATTTCCTCCGGCGACGGATTCGGCCAGTTGGCGTGCCGGGTAGACTCTGTGGTAGAAGGTTGCACCGGCTGCGGAGCAGGCTTGGGCGCACCAGTCTTGATATGCGGAACAAAACGCGCATCGGTAAATTTTGCCAGATGGAAAACAATGTGATGGCGGTTCCACATCAGTTTGCTGCGTAATGCAGGCAGGTGGTCAGGCGGAATCTGCCCGATTTGCTCCCATTGCCCCTCTTCCAGAATAGAAAGACCTTCCGGTCGCAAAGAACCATTGGGGTTCAGCAAAAGCACCGAATCCAAATTGCCTCCATTGGATTGAGTGTCATGCTGAAAAACCGCAACCTGCTCATCGGGGAGCAACAAAATTGCGCCCGTGGGAGGCAGCGGGATGGACGGAGCGGGGGGGGGAGTAGTCGCGCCAGGCGTAATGATCCGCAGCGCAGGCGGCGGGACAGGGGCGGGTGACTGCTCCAAAGTAGACGTAAGCCGTTTCAGTTCAGCGTCCAAGGAACCCAGCGTGCCCAGTTGACGCGGCTCACTTCCCCGGGCCTCCGGTCGCGCCGAAGTTGGCCTTGCCTTGACAGGTTCCGCTTTGCCAACGCGCTTTTGCACCTGACGCGAAAATTGGCGCAGAAACATCTCATCCGCAATATTCCCCTTCGCAGACACCGGGGGAATATTGGCATCGACGAGGGACGACGCAGGAGCCGAAGAGACCGAATCCTCCGCATCCGGAGCAGGCTCAGGAGTATGTGCACGCATGGAATTCAAGCGGTCTTGTATGGATAACCCCCCCTCAGAAGTCGCAGGGGTGGGTCGGGAGGGGACGTTGTTTTGCTGGGAAGCCATAATGTTTAGGATCAAGTTCTCTGGTGGAAATCTTGTACAATCAATTGATCGGCAAAGTAAGAGTAAAAAATTAGTCCTTTTATCACGCGGGAGAAAACCCCCACGGCAAAAAACCAAAAGTAGCAGTTAGGACTGTAGCACAATCCTCGTGAAATAACAAGAACAAAGTCCACCTCATTTCTTTGTTTGTAAACCTGCGATGTTTTTATCCTCTTGCAATCAAGCATTAAAAGGCCCTCTCTGACGGAGCGAATCGGCTTAAAGTGCAACTATTTCGCCTTTACCCAGCCTTCGCAGAAAACAATCACAAGGTTCATCTTTTCATTGCCCCACAGATGGGTACATCTGGCCGTTGCTGCCATTTTATGCTTTTTACCCCACGCTACTGGCAGGAGAGTTTCAAAATTGCGGAAATGGCCCCTTTGGAGTGCGGCTCATGCTGCCGCACTCCAAAAAGCGCTTATGGGTTTTGATTGCACCTTTTGCCTCCACACGCTATGCTTGGCATGGGTGTGTAACAAGGAGAAGACCCGTATGGCTTTAGAAATTGAACGTAAGTATCTGGTACATCCCGAACACTTGCCGCCGTTGGAAAACGGGCGCGAATTCATTCAGGGCTATTTGTGTGAAACCCCGGAAATTCGCTTCCGCATCACGGACACGCAAACCATTGTTACCATCAAGCAAATTTTAGGCCCCGGTGAACGGCATGAGTACGAGTTTGTTCCGCGTAAGGGAATTGACGCGGACGAATTGGAGCACCTCAAAACTATCGCTCTGTGGCCGCCGCTGCGGAAAATCCGCTACAAAGTTCCCTTTGAAGGGCAACTGTGGGAAATTGATATTTACCAGGACGAGAATGCTGGCCTGATGACTTGCGAGACGGAATTGCCCTCGCGCGATCATCCGTTCACCTTGCCGCCGTGGGCTGGGGAGGAAATTACCAGCGACGGGCGGTATGCCAATATTCGTCTGACGCAATCTCCGCTTTCGAAACGGTAAATTATCATGCCCACCCCTTCTCTTCTTAGCATTTTGCCTTTCGCGATTATGCTGGCGTGCATTGCTTTAATGCCGCTGATTCCCCGTACCCAGCACTGGTGGGATAACAATCGCAACAAGTTGTTATTATCATTGTCGCTCAGTCTGCCGATTGTGCTGTATTATTTTTTTCGTGACTTTGGCTACCACTCCGCGCATGGCGCGAGCGATCCGGGATTCTCCACCGCGCTTGTCATTTTAAAGCATGCGTTTCTCGACGAGTACGCACCGTTCATTGTTTTGCTGTTCAGTTTGTTCGTCATCAGCGGCGGCATCAACCTGCGTGGCGACATTCCCGCACATCCGATTACCAACACGATTTTTCTTGCATTGGGTGCGGGCCTGGCCAGTTTCATTGGTACCACGGGCGCGGCGATGCTGCTGATCCGCCCGGTATTACAAATCAATTCCGAACGCCGGCATGTGCGGCACACGGTGATCTTTTTCATCTTTTTGGTGGCAAATATTGGCGGGTGCTTGTTGCCGATTGGCGATCCGCCGCTCTTTCTGGGCTACCTGCTGGGCGTGCCATTTATGTGGACGCTGCAACTCTGGAAAGAATGGCTTTTCTGCACCGTGGTGTTACTGATCGTTTATTTCATTTGGGACATGATTGCCTGGAGAACGGAAACCCAGCCGGACAAAGAGCACGAAGATGCGGTGCGTATTCCACTACAGTTGACGGGGCGCATCAACTTTTTGCTGTTGCTGGGCGTGGTGCTTGCTGCCGGGTTGATCGATCCTTCCAAGAATTTTTTAGGAACGAGTTGGAAACCCTTCCCTTACCTGCGCGAGGCCGTGCTGTTGTCGCTGTCGGGTTTGTCGTGGGCGCTTACCAAGCGTGAAGTGCGAGTCGCGAACGATTTTAGTTTTCACCCAATTGCGGAAGTTGCCGCGTTGTTCATCGGCATCTTTGTGACCATGCAGGCACCGGTGGAACTGCTGACATTGAAGGGCGCGAGCCTCGGGTTACTGAAACCGTGGCAATTTTTCTGGGCTTCTGGAATGCTGTCGTCCGTTCTGGACAATGCACCAACCTATGTTGTTTTCTTCAGCACGGCGTGTTCATTGCCCGAAAGCCTGCAATCGTTGGTGGTGCAATTTGGCAAAATCGACCTTGGACTGTTGGCGGCTATTTCTTGCGGGTCGGTGTTTATGGGAGCCAACACTTACATTGGCAATGGGCCAAACTTCATGGTGAAAAGCATTGCGGAACGCAGTGGGGTGGAGATGCCGCACTTTTTCCATTACATGTTGTATAGCGGATGCGTGCTGATTCCGCTTTTTATTTTGGTAACTTTTGTGTTTTTTTAAAAACGTGTTAACTGCTACTGCTACCATGTAAAAAACGCCACAGGGGCTTGCACCCCCGTGGTGTTTTTTTATGTTGGTGCGAGTTATTTTTTTCTGAAGGAAAACTTGCTGTGACCGATGAAACTGAAAAGCGTAGAAAAGGCAAGGACGGTGAGTCCTGCCAAATAAGACACCCACTCGGGTTTGATACCGGGTGTATGGAGTAGCAGCAGGACGCAAAAGGGGGTTAATACAAAAACACCCACGAGAGAGGATGTGCCGTATACCGCCCAGCACCGCAGGTACTCGCGGAGGTGATGCCCTTGTGTTTTGAATACAAAAAACTTATAGGTCAGGAATGAAAAGGTGATGTTAACCGGGTTGCCGACCGCGCTGGCAAGCGTGCTCAATGCGTAATCCGAAGTCATCCCCAACCGCTTGAACAGGGCGACAAGTAAAACATAAACACCGTATCCGAATGCCGTGTTAATCGCGCCCACCACCAGATAACGACTGAAGAGTTTGGGCGAAAAATGGTGCAGTAGGCGTTGGATAAAATTGCGATGCAAAACGGTCACAAGACTCCCTTTATTGAAGCGAAATTGTCACATCAAGCGGGGTGTTGTTACACCCCCACTGGGTGCATCCTACGAGAAAATCAATCGTGTCGCCGGGTTTGACCTGAACCGAAATGTCAAAGGGGGCATCTGCGCGCGCATTGGACGATTGAAGGCGTTGCTGTCCGTTGCAAAGTACGTAAACATCAACCGGCCCCACATCTCCAGCGCCAAATTTCCCGCGCACAGAAACCCTTCCCGTTGCCGGAGAGGTCCAGCGAACGGCAGCATGTTCTCCGTGCGGCCCGGGGTGTAGGGAAACCTGGCCCGGTACAACACCACACAGGGATTTGTCGGAGCGATTGATCCAAACATTTTGACCAGGCAGTTGAAGAAACCAGCCGATTGCCCCCGGAGCCTCTCCCTGTCCATCTCCCCTAGGAAATGGCATAAACACTCCCCCGTGAGGAGCAGAAACCCAACCGTACGACCATGTTCCATTGGGGTTGATCGAGGTGGAAAAGTCCTGAGTCATATTCCACGTTTTTGCTTGCGCACCTAGGACATTGCGCGCCCCCGACATCGTCATTTCTTGAATGTTAACTATGGGAATGGTGACATCGCCCGCATCGGATGCCAAGTCCAGTGTTTTCCCTTCGGGAATGCCAGTGAGGCGATCTCCATTGGTAAAAAGAATGGTGGCACGTTCACGATCTGGTTGCATGGTTACTTTGTTCAGCAGAGTGAGAGGAATTGCGACAGAGCCAAAAAGACTGCGTACCGGCAGCAACTGTTGCTGGCAAACGCCCTTGAGGATTGAACCATCTCGCAAATTTACTACTACTTGCAGTTTTTCACTCGATTTATTTTCTACAGTGGTGGAACGCGGCGTAGGAGTGGAGATTGCTTGTTTTGGGGGAGCCTCAACCGATGCTCCAGCAGGTTTTAGCCAACCGTATTGGCAGGCAATGGTACTGGAAGTGAGGAGTGCTAATAAAACACCATAAATAATACGTCGCATGGTCTTGCTCCTTTTCATTTTCCCGCAAGTTAAAAACCTCCCCCTCTTTTGCGGACGAGGCAATTACTTGTTTTCGTCATTGTCAAAATTGATGCGTTCTTTTTCCACTACGAGCGGGCGCTTGAGTACCTGCGTGTGGATGGAGCCGATGTATTCTCCGACAATACCGATGAAAAAAAGTTGCACTGCGCTGAAGAAGAACATACTGATAATCAACGGTGCCATACCCATTTGAAAACTTTGCCAAAAAATTAGTTTACACACAAGGTAAATGAAAGCCACTAACAGGCTGAGCGTGCCTAGGCAAAATCCCGTCATGGTGGCAAGGCGAAGTGGTACTTTGGAATGGTTTGTAATCCCGAGGAGTGCAATGTCCAACAGGGTGTAAAAATTATTTTTAGTGAAGCCACGCTTGCGTGCGGGTTGGTGAAATTTCAGGGTGGCTATCTCAAAACCCAGATCGCAGATCAACCCGCGGAAGTACGGATAGGGATCGTCAATTTCGCGCGCGATGTCCATGACGCGTTTGTCGTAAAGACCAAAACCGGTCGCGTTTTTGATCAGGTCGATTTCCGATAATTTGCCGATCAGGTGGTAATAAAACTTGCGCACCAGAAAGAACAGTGGCGATTCTGCGCTGGAATCTTTGACAGCCAGAACGATCTTGTAACCTTCCTCCCACTTCTTGATAAAGTCGGGAACCATCTCCGGTGGGTCTTGTAGGTCAGAAGCCAGATACACAATTGCATCGCCAGTGCATTGCAGCATACCGTAAAAGGGGGAGCGAATGTGGCCGAAGTTGCGCATGTTGACAATGACTTTGACGTGTTTGTCATCGCGCGCAATCTGTCTGAGTATTTCGACGGTTTTATCCTTAGAGGCATTGTCGATGAGCACATGCTCATAAGTGTATTGCGGCAGGGCTTCCATCACCTTGCCAATACGCTCCACCAATTCCTGGATGTTGTCCTCTTCGTTGTAGCAGGGGGAAATGAAACTTATTTTTTTCACGAGAATATTCCTTAGGTGTTGCTCGAATCTTTACAAACCTCTGTTGCAGATCATGGCGCGGAGTGCCTCGTTGCGCGCATAGGGACTGTCGAGCGCATCTACCATGAGCGGCGCATCCTGTTTCCACTCCGAGGTCAGCGTCATGTCGTTGAGCAGTTCGCGGCAGGACAACTGTCCTTTTTGCAAAGGGATCGCAAGGTAATAGTCCGACGGGGTTAGCACATGCCCGGCGGGCAGGTCGTGCGTGGCGTAGACTCCGCGTACCAACGCATCCAAATACTCGACCTCTTTTTGGGTGGGCCGTGCTTTGTCCGTACCGGGTTGCCCGCACATTTCCTTGGCTTTCTTGAAAGCTAGGAACCACTGCGCTACCTGTTCCGGGGTGGAGCAGTACGGCGAGAACGGACGGTCTTCTGTGCGAATATCAACGTGTCGTTCGAATGTGCGAGCGCCCTTGGCGTAGGCAATTTGGATGGAAGAGTTCCACTCGTGGTATTCGTGCGTTGAGAAACCAATCGTGTGGTTCGGGTAGCGGTTTTTCAGGAAATCAATCTGGTTCATCTGCAACTCGAAATCTTCGGAAGGGTACAACGACACGCAGTGATTGATGGCCAGTGGAATATTACGATTTTCGAAGAACGTGACCATATCATCCGTGTCTTTAAGCGAGGTGCCGCCTGTGGAAACAACGACGGGCTTGCGCGCCTTGGCGATTTTTTCCAGCAGCACCCAGTCCGTTACGTCGGAACTGGCGATCTTGATAATTTCGATGTCAAGTTCCGTGCAGAGATCCACGGATTTTTCATCGAACGGGGTCGCCATACGGATGCAGTTGCCACGGCGGACCGCTTCAGCCAGCGTGCTCAGTTCGTCTTTGCTCAACTGCGTGTCGATGGTTTTTTTGATGTAGCGAATATCGGTGCGATCGCGGAAGTCTTTGTGAATGAAACTGTCCACATCGCGAAATTGCAATTTCACCGAGGCGCGGACGTTGCTGTAGCGTACCACCGTCGAGAACTCTTTGATAATGCGCAAACCGCGATTCACGTCACCCCAGTGGTTGTTGGCGATTTCCAGCACAAAAAGTTCTTCAAAAACATCGCGATTTAACATGGTGTTTCTCCTCGTTTTTATCCGTGCGTCGTCTTGTATTTATTTGGGTAAAAAACCTAACACTTCCGAAAACTGCGTGAGCCGCCCGAGAACATTTTCTTGAGCGGAAGCGTTTCCGTATCCGTACGTTGCTGCCAGAAATGCTACGTTGCAATCTTGCGCTGCGCGCGCATCATCTTGCGAATCTCCAACGAAAAATGAGTCGGCAGCCAACAGGTTATGCTGCGTTATCACATAGGCCAGCGATTCCGTTTTACAGCCAAAACGCGGCGTGCGGATATCGGGGCTGACAATTTCCTTAAAAAATTTCCGTAGTCCAAAATGTTCCAGAATAATGGTCGAGATGCGAACTTGTTTGTTGGTTACAACAAAGCAGGTTACTTCATTTTCTTGCAGACGTTCCAGTGTCTCCCTGACACCGGGATATTCCAAGGAACGTCTCCAACCTTCCGCATCGTAACTTAGGCGAAAGGTTTTTTCAAGCGTATCCAGTTCTTCCGGTGAAGCCGACGGATGGAGCAGATGAAAAACTTTGCGGAGTGGTGGGCCAATGAATGGACGTAAATCCACTGGCAAAACAACGCCCGGCAAAACTTGCGCCACTGTGGCACGCATGGAATAATCAATGCCGGGCAGGGTGTCCACTAAAGTGCCGTCAAGATCGAATAAGACATTAATGGTGCGCATTAGTACTCCATCGGCGGAATCAAAAGATTTTGCAACAGTTCCTCGCGTTCCAGGAAGGGGAACATGTCTTCGAGTGGTTTGGAGACCATGGAGCCGTCGGGTTTCTGGTAGGACTGGAGGCGGGGTGCGCGCATCTCGTCGGGGATGACGTGGACGTCGACGAGGACGGGGCCCTGCATGTCGAGGATGCGGCGGACGTCGTCGCGGAGGCTGCGCTGGTCGCGGATGACGACGGAGGGGATGCCGTAGGCGTCGGCGAGGCGGCTGAGGCTGGGGATGGTGATGCCGGTGGAGGCGTCGCAGCCGATGCTGGGGCGGCCGAAGTATCCGGTTTGCGAGGCGCGGATGGAGGCGTAGCCGTTGTTG
>DNPO01000104.1 GCA_003501375.1 Candidatus Sumerlaeota bacterium
CGCTACCCCGTGTGGTTTTCAAGCGAAATGCGACGCGTCCCTACGAGCGAAACACCTGTTTGATCTTGCGATATTCCTCTTCGCCAATTAGCCCGCGCTGATACAAAAGGTCCACATCCACCAGCGTGCTGGCGGGCTTGTCCTTTGCTGGCGGTGGCACGGTATCATCCGGGCGCGGTTCCATCCCCCAGCGCTTGGGAGTTGGCTGTTTAGACTGCGGCTCGACGGATCGAAAAACGGGGTCTTGAAAATCATTCGGGTCTGAAGAATCCATAAAATCGGGATCAAAAGGAAAATCCTCTTCCACCACCGACCGAACAGGCGGCGCAGGCGATACAACCGGAGGTGTCAGCGGTTGAGGCGCAGGAGCGGGCTGCGGCGGGTGAACTGGCTGCACAATCACGCGTTTGACAGGCGGCGCACCGGAAGAAATTGGTCCTGGTATCCCCTGTGCCATTTGGCTGAGATCGGTAAGAGTGACGCGCGGGCCTGTTTTCCGCTGTCGTTCCAGTTCCGTCTGCCGGAGAAACGCCGCGCGCACGCGCTTCATTTCATCGGGTGACAACTTGCTGTGTACATCCTCTAGAAACGAAGCGTCTAACGAATCAGCCTTCCAGCCACGCGTTAAAATAAGACGGAGCATCATATAACTTATATACACAAGCGCAATGGCGACAACGGCCATACCAATTTGCGGGTCAACTCCGAGGCGATGGAAGAAAGCGTTTACGAATCCCATACACGGAAGTCTATCAGATGAGCCCCTTGTTTTTCAAAAGAATTTCGTATACCTCCAACTGGTTTTTCATAACAACCTCTTCCGAGTAAAAGCGCTCGGCACGCGCCCGTGCCGCCTGCCCCATTGCGCGGGCTTTATCCGGGTTGCCCAGCAGGTTGGCGCAACGCGATGCCAACGCCTCTTCATCCCGCACCGGAATAATCCAGCCACATTCGCCATGCACGATTTCCTCACGACAGCCGCGAATGTCCGTCACCACGCAGGGCAGACTCATGGACATGGCCTCGATCACTGAACGCGGCATGCCCTCACGCCAGGACGGCAGCGTGAACACATCCGCCGCGCTTAAAACTTCCGGCACGTCGGTGCGTTGCCCGGTGAAAACAATATGCTGCTGAATGCCAAGCGATTCCACCAGCGCGAGTAATTCTGCGGTGGAGTCATCGTGGTCGCTGGGAAGTGCATCGCCAATGACAATCAAACGGAAATGCGGAAACTGCTCAATTAGTTTCTTAACTGCGCGAAAAAGCTCAAAGTATCCCTTTTCGCGCACCAGCCGCCCGATGATACAAAGCGTGGGCGCATCCGCCGGAATGCCCAACGACTCCCGCATGGCGGCGCGATCCGATGCGCTCAACCGCGCGGGATTGAAGCGGGTCAAATCAATACCATTACCAATGGTACGCACGTGATCGGCGCGCGCAATTTTTTTCTCAATGGCGGTCTGGCGATCTTCCTCACTCTGGGTAAACAGATAGTGCGAAAAACAACCGCCGATGCGTTCAAGCCCGACGTGGAAATTGCGCTTGAGCGGCGGCATTTGGTCGTGGAAATAAAAACCATGCGCGGTATAAATCCGCACGGGCACGCCGCGACGCGCGGCGGCAAAGCGTCCAATAAGCGATGCGATGGGCGTGTGAACATGCACGATGTCGAAATGCTCTTCCTTCAACCACTTGCTGAGCGCAAGGTACGAATGCCAGTGATCCTTGATATTCATCGAGCGACTAATGGGCAGATTAACGCAACGCAGGCCTTTTGCCCGAAGCGGCGCCATGAACACGGTTTCGGTACAGGCGGCAGTAACGTCGTATCCGGCATCTTGAAGTTTAAAGCAAAGGGGGGCGAGAAATTTAGCGAGGCTGAAATCCACCGCGCAGAGTTGGAGAACTTTAAGGGGCATGGGGTAAAAGCAGGCGGAGGGTGGGGTGTGGGGAAAAGCGTCCGCCTTCAGAGAACCAGTCTACCAAATCTAACGCATTTGTCCCAAACAAATTCTCAGAGAAAACCATTACAGGGAGCAACCCAGGAATTTGCCAATTAGGGTTTAGCCTGCTTTAGCAGGCTCTTGTTTGCCCCCGCCTTCAGGCGGAGGGAACACAGGCTTATCTAATTTTTTCAGCCGGCTTCAGCCGGACTTGTTAAACGCTTCAGCATGAAATCGCTGGTATTTGTTGTGGGCTAAAGCATATGAGAAAGCACGCTGAAGCGCGCTATTTCGTTATTTATAAGCCCTTTTCCCTCCGCCTGAAGGCGGGGGCAAACAAGAGCCTGCTAAAGCAGGCTAAACCCAATTTGCAAATGCTGGGTCCCACCAACTTACGTTATTGCTTTTGTTAGGATTTTTCGAATTTTATGACAAAGACTTTGCGCGGTAAACGGCTTGCGAATCAGCAGATTTTTCACATCCAAATGGTTTCGCTGCGCCAAGGCCGCATCGGTGTATCCAGACATAAAAAGCGCCGGTAACCCAGGCCGGATGCTAACAACCCGGTCGTAAATTTGCTTCCCGTTCAAATCCGGCATCACCACATCACTCAACAACATGTCAATGTCGTCGCGCTCCGTTACCAAACGAATGGCATCCTTACCATCCAGCGCCTCTATTGCCTGGTAACCATACATTCCCAACATGGTGCATACCAAGTGCCGGAGCGTTTCGTCGTCCTCTATCACCAGTATTTTTTCTGTTCCCTCCGCCGTATTTTCATAGCATTCCGTATGCTCTCCCGCACAGGAAATATTGCCCTTCAAGATAGGGAAATAAATGGTGAACGTGGTACCGGCACCCAAAACCGATTGCACCTGGATATCACCACCGTGTTGTTTGACAATGCCATAAACCGTGGATAGCCCCAGTCCAGTCCCTTTGCCTTTTTCCTTGGTGGTAAAAAACGGTTCAAAAAGATGCTTGAGCGTTTCCGCCGTCATTCCACATCCCGTATCGCTCACTTTGAGCGTCAGGTAGGGACCGGGTTTCAATTCAAAAAAAGGCTGGATTGTCTGTTCATCCAACACCACCCGTCCGGTTTCGATGGTGAAAGCACCCGTGCCGGTCATGGCATCCCGCGAGTTCACCGCGAAGTTAAGAAGCACCTGCTCGATTTGCGAGGAATCAGCCAAAATCATATCGGTACTGGGTGGCAAAATGGTGACCACATCCACATCCTCGCCAATCAGTCGCCGTACCATGCTTTCCATCTCTGCGATGACCTGCACCACATCGGTGGGGCGCATGTCCAGCGATTGTTTGCGCCCAAAAGCCAGCAAGTGTTCCACCAGCGACTTGGCGCGTCGAGCCGATTTTCTAATTTCCTGGCAGGGAACTTTGATCCGTGGGTCTTGGTAAAGCGGGGTGGTCATCATGATCTCGGAGTAGCCAATAACAACAGAAAGAATATTATTAAAATCGTGCGCAATTCCACCCGCCAGATGCCCGATAGCCTCCATCTTTTGCGCCTGCTCCAACTGCTCCTGCAGTTTCCGCCGGTCGTCCTCCGCCTGGCTTTTTTCCGTCACATCCTCAAAAATACAAGCAAACTCCCCTTGCGCAGGACTGTAAGCCGTAACGTTGTAATGGCGATTAAGCGCAGCGCTGAAGTGCTCAAATTCGATGGGGACTTGCGTCAGAGCAACCTCGCCATATTTTTCGATCCAGATGGACTCAATATCCGGAGCGATTTCGCGCACCGTTTTACCCAGAATGTCCTGCGCTTTCCAGCCAGTCAGGCGTTCAAAGGCCGGGTTGACCACCTGAAAGCGATAATCAATCGGCTTGCCCTGCGCATCACAAATAATTTGATGTACCGCAAACCCATTGATCATTTCATTAAACAAGCGCTGGTAATCATGCTCGGCTTTGCGGTGCTGCGTAACATCGCGCCCGAGACTGAGAATAGACATCACGTTGCCCGCATCATCACACAGGGGATACAAGCGCCAATTGATCGTCAGTTGTCCGCTAGGTTTGTCAAAATGGAACTCACTTTCATCTGGCAGGCCGGTTTCAAACACTTTGGCAATATGCGCACGAAAATATTCCACCAACGGTTTTGGAAAACCCATTTCCTCATGCGTTTTACCAATGAAGTTTTCTACCGAAATCCCGAGAACGGATTCGACAGCAGAACTGGTATAAAGATGCCGTCCTTCACGGTCGAAACGCGAAATAATATCCGGCGTGTTTTCTACAATGGCGCGATATTGCTCTTCACTCAAACGCAACGCCTGCTCCGCCAGACGTCGCTCGGTCACGTCCTGAATCAACCCGTCGTAACCCACCAGGTTCCCATCCGCATTATGCCGCCGCAAAACAGCGTTGCGAATCCAACGCAGCATCCCATCTTTACGAATAATGCGATGTTCCAGCGGAGCGGTTTCCTGATCGGCCAATGCACGCTGTCCCTGCGCCAATACGCTATCCCGATCTTCCTGCACCACGATCTTGAGCCAAAGATACGCATCTGCAGCAAACTCCTCCCCGGAATATCCCGTAATATTGATACAACCCGGCCCGTGCTCTGTTGCAACAACCACTCCATTTTCAACACGCACCGTATAAATATAATCGGTAATAGTTTCCGTGATGCGTCGATAACGCGCTTCGCTCTCGCGCTTCTCCCGCCGGGCTTTGGTCGCGTGGAGCTCGCGCGCAATGGCGGGCAGCAACCGCGCACGATGATCTTTCATGATGTAGTCGTTGGCACCACGTACCATGGCCTCTGCCGCAGCATCTTCCGAAACAACTCCCGACATCAGAATGAAAGGAATATCCAACTGATAGGATTTAAAAATCTCCAACGCTTCCATTCCGTTAAAACCCGGAATATTATAATCGGAAATCACCATGTCCCACGCGGTTTCGTGGAGACTCTTTTGCAAACTTTCCGCTGTGTCTACGCGCGTAATAACTGGAGCATAGTTACCACGCTTCAACTCCAGTTCTAAAAGTTCAGCGTCGTTGACGCTATCTTCGACCAAAAGGACATGCAGGGGAATGCTCATGGTTTAGCGTCCTGTTTTTTCCAATTACTTTTCTCCATCAAGGGTAAAGAAAAATGTGGCACCTTGTTCAACCGCGCCTTCGGCCCAAATATTCCCGCCGTGCCGCTGAACAATCCGCTGCACCGTTGCAAGTCCGACACCATTCCCTTCAAACTCATCCGCCAGATGTAAGCGCTGGAATGGGATAAATAATTTTGCGACATAATTCATGTTAAATCCCGCGCCATCGTCCCGCACGTAATAAACAACCTGTTCCTCGCGCTTCGATACTCCAAACTCAATGCGCGCGTGCGCATGCTTTGCCGTAAACTTAACCGCGTTGTTCAAGAGGTTCTCCAGCGCATTTTCCAACAGACGACCATCCGCATTTGCCTGCACCTCTGGCGCAATTATCCATTCTATCTGCCGGTGCGGGTGCTGCGCTTGCAACGTATCGCACAGGTGCTGCACCGTGGCACTGATATCCACCCTATTCCGCTTCAACTCGCTCCGCTGAAGACGGGATAGTTTAAGCAGATCGTCGATTAACTGTGCCATACGATGCGTAGCACTCTGTACCTCGTCCAGATAATGCCGCCCTTGCAGGCTGAGGTGCCTGTCAGCGTCTTCCCGCAATGCCTGGGTAAACCCTCCGATACTCCGCAAAGGCGCACGCAAATCGTGCGAGACGGAATAGGAAAAAGTTTCCAACTCGCGGTTGGTCATCTCCAATTGCGCGGTACGTTCCTTGACACGCACCTCCAGTTCAGCATTCCACCGCTTGATTTTTTCCTCGGCATCTTTGCGCTCTTCCAGCACCGCCGCCACAACCAAGGCGGTTAACGCCATCACCCCAAGAAACGATTGCACTTCAATAATCAGAGAGCATACGCGACTAACGGACAAGGCGGAAAACTGCCCGGACAGATGCGGCGT
>DNPO01000326.1 GCA_003501375.1 Candidatus Sumerlaeota bacterium
CCCGCACATTTCGTAGGCCCGCGCAATCGCGTCTTTCAACTCCGGCGCACTGACAGTCACGCCCAGCACGCGGCCACCACTGGTCACCACCTTGCCATCTTTCAGCGTTGTACCCGCATGAAAAACCACCGCGTTGTTATCTTCGGACACGTCATCCAACCCGCTGATTTCCTTGCCCTTTTCATAAGCGCCCGGATACCCACCCGACGCCAGCACTACGCAAACCGATGGATCAGTTTTCCAAACAGGCATCACCGTATGCAGGTTGCCATCCGCCACCGCCAGCGCAATGTCCAGCAAATCAGATTCAAGACGCATCAGCAACGGCTGCGTTTCGGGATCGCCGAAGCGGCAGTTAAACTCGACCACGCGCGGGCGACCATCTTTACAAATCATCAGCCCCGCGTACAGCACGCCCTTGTACGGCACGCCGCGTTTGCGCATGCCATCCACAGCGGGTTTGAGCACCGTATCAAAAATTTCCTTCTCCAACGCGGGCGTCACCACCGGCGCGGGTGAATATGCGCCCATGCCACCCGTGTTCGGCCCCAAGTCGCCATCGTATGCCGCCTTGTGATCCTGCGCCGTGGGCATGGGAAGAACGGTCACGCCATCGGTGAAGGCAAGAATGGAGGCTTCTTCACCATCGAGAAACTCCTCGATCAAAATCTTCGAACCGGCCTCGCCGAAAATCTTTTGCTCCAGACTTTCGCGCACCGCAACTTCGGCTTCCTCAAACGAGCGGGCAACCGTAACGCCCTTGCCCGCCGCGAGGCCAAACGCCTTGATAACATACGGCGCGGTTAGTGTTTTCAAAAAGTCAAGCGCCGGAGCCGCTTCCGTGAAGTATTGCGCAGCAGCGGTGGGAATGCCGGCCTCGAACATGAAATCCTTGCAATAAATCTTGCTACCTTCCAGTTGCGCCGCTTCGCGCGAGGGACCGAACACGCGCAAGCCATCGGCCTCAAACGCATCCACAATTCCATTGACCAGTGGGTCTTCCGGGCCGACGAAGGTGAGATCAATCCCATTCTCTTTAACAAAATTCCGCACCTCGGCAAAGTCGCCCTTGAGCGGCAAATTCACGCATTCCGCTTTTGCAACGCGGTTAATGCCCGCGTTGCCCGGAGCGCAATAGACCTTTTCCACGTGTTCCGACTGCGCAAATTTCCAGACGATGGCGTGTTCGCGTCCGCCGCTGCCGATTACCAAAACTTTCATTGTTACCATTCCGTTTCTGTTGATGATTGAACTACCGACTGTCCAGAAATTGGGTTTCGCCCCTTCAGGGCTACATTATTTTTGGGGAGGCGCTTCCTTTACTTCCTCTGCCTTCGGCTCTTCTCTCCCCAACGCAAAAAATTCAATATCCTCCTGAATTTTTTGCACCACCGGGGAATGTGAACTATGCAATGTCCCTTTTATTTTCGATTCCGGCGCACCATCACGCCAATTTTCGAACTCTTCCATATCGGGGAAAAGCGACGGATGCAAGAGGTTTTTGCGCAACGAGAGCCCAAACGCCTCCGCAATTTCCTGAACGGTCGATTCGCCAATGCCCGGGATTTTGCGGAAATCGCGCAACGAACGCGGCAAAAGCGACGTGCGCCCTTCCACCAGCCGCACCAGCAAACTGCCCGTAATCCCGGTTGTCTCGTAAATTTCCGCGGGCGTTGCCGTCTTGAGAAACTTAACAACGTTTGCCTGCGTCCACGTTTTTTTCCCCGTAACCCGCGGGTTTTTGGCGCGTTCCACCAGTTCCTCTACCCAGATATCCAATTGCGCATTGGGCCAGGGTGCCGGACGCGCGCCCAACTTGCACAAGGCCCCATGCCCCAGTTCGGCATCCAGGTCTTCACGTACCCAAACGCGCTTCTTCTGCTTGAGCGCCACGCGCGACGCTTCCCAACTTCCACCGGACAGGCCCGACTGCGCAACAATCAAATCCTGCGACATGGCGGTTATTAACCCGTTGCGTTGCAATGCACGCGCAGGCATCCACTCGGCACGCGGCGCAAAACAACTCACCACCGCCGCATTGCCCTTGTCCGTTTTCTCCTGGAACCAAGCGCGCTCATCATCACTAACAGATTCGTTCGCCATCGTAAAAGTTAGCAAGCCGCGCGGGACAAAAACCAGCGTAGAACCGCCCGCATCCAACGCGGAAAAAGACGCCGCGCGGTCCACCCCTTCCGCAAAGCCGCTCACCACCAGCAAACCTTTTTCCGCCACTTTTTCCGCAACCTCGCGCGTGAACTCCAGTGAAACCCGCCGCGCGGCACGAGCGCCAATAATTGAAATAGCAGGCTGATTAAAGAGCGCTGGATTGCCCGCACAAAACAGCATCGGCGGACGATGCCGCCCCAGCGTGTTGGCCAACGCAAGAGGATAGTCCGGGTGCGCCCCGGTCAGAACCGCAAGTTTCGCATCCTCGCAAGGTTGCAACGCTTCAATCGCCTGGGTCGATGCTTGGTAGGCAATCTCCACCCCCTGCGCCTGCAAATCGGTCAACCCCTCAGCCTTTAAAATCCGCTTGGTCGCGCGGAACAAATCCTCCAGCGAGCGTTCGCCGTTACCGCACCACGATTCAACCAAACCGTTCACGTCGCTCCACGACAGCCCCGACAGAAATGTCAGCGCGTACCAACTTACCGTCTCAGAATTGATCGTGTACGTTTCCCAGTCCATGGGGTTCCTTTTGCGCTAACTTAGCTGGGTTTGTATCTGATCCCAAATATACTTGGCTAATTCTTTTTTGGAAGTGCGCGGCAAGTCCACCGTTGCCCCACTGGGCAAAAAAATCGTTACCTCATTGTCCTTCACGCCAAACGCGGGGTTGGCCTCTGACACTAAATTGCCCACTACCAAATCAAACCCCTTGCGTTCCATCTTGTCCCGCGCATAACTTTCCAAATCATTCGTCTCCGCCGCGAACCCAACAAAAAACTGGCCGGGTTGCCGCGCTGCATTTGCCGCCGCCGCCACATCGGGCGCGCGTTTCAATTTCAACACGGTTTCCTGCCCCAGGTCTTCCTTTTTGATCTTACGCGCTATCGGCTCCGCCGGGGTGAAATCCGCCACCGCCGCCGTGAACACACAAACGTTTTGCTCCGGCAAATGCGCCACCACCGCATCGCGCATTTGCTCAGCCGTTTCCACGCGCACCACTTCCGCAAGATGCTTCGACGTCTCCAGAAAAACCGGGCCGGTTATCAACGTCACCGCCGCGCCGCGCTTTGCCGCCTCCTCCGCCAACGCATAGCCCATGCGTCCCGACGAGGGGTTGGAGATGAAGCGCACCGGGTCGATTTTCTCAATGGTTGGCCCGGCGGTGATCAGAATTTTTTTACTCGCCAGCGGTCCAGCCTGACGTGCGGCTTCGAGTTCTTCCGTCACGGCTTGCACAATGTCAGACAAATTGGCCAAGCGCCCCGCCCCCTCGTCCCCACAAGCCAGCATGCCCACGTCCGGCGCAACCAACCGCACCCCGCGACCGCGCAACGCTTCCAAGTTTTCCCGCGTCTTCGCGTTGTCCCACATCGCGGTGTTCATCGCAGGCGCAACCACCACCGGGCCACGAAACGCCAACACAGTAGTGGACAGCGGATCGTCCGCCAACCCGGCAGCCATCTTCGCGATCATGTTCGCCGTGGCGGGCGCGATCACGAGAATATCGCCCCACTGCGCAAACGACACATGCTCAATTTCAAACGCGCGAGCCTTATCAAAAACATCCGTATAAACCGACTGGTGCGTGAGGGTTTCAAACGTCAGCGGCGTGATAAATTCGCACGCAGCCTGCGTCATGATAACGCGCACCTTGGCTCCGGCTTTTTGGAATCGACGGCAAAGTTCCACCGCTTTGAATGCGGCGATGCCGCCGGTCACGCCGAGGAGGATGTGTGCGTTTTTAAACATCGCTTAGCCCTTGAAAAATTAAGCCACGAATGAACACAAACAAGCACAGATACCCCAAAAAATATTTAACCACGAAATACACGAAACACACGAAAAAGGCAGAGGTGTTTTCGTGTGTTTCGTG
>DNPO01000152.1 GCA_003501375.1 Candidatus Sumerlaeota bacterium
TCAACCAATGCAAAACGCCATTTCGTAAGGTGGGAGTTTCTGTTTCAATCCACGCCAACCCGCCCGGTTGCAGAATAATTTTTGTTGAATCATCAGAACTGAGGAGATACGCAATGAGTTTGTCAAGACTCGGCGCATGTCCCACCATGAGCAGCGTGGCTTCTTTGGGAAGCGCTTCAATTTCACCCGCCATCATGTCGGAATTAAAACGCCCGCCAAGAAACTCTTCCAGCCGTGGCGGTTTTTGATAACCGCATGCCTCCGCAATTATCTCTGCCGTCTGCCGTGCCCGGAGCAATGGGCTGGACAGAATCATGTCGAATTGCGCACCCATGCGCTTTAAATGGCGTCCCACATTTTCAATCTCGTTCCGGCCCTCAGCAGAAAGCGGCCGCAGCTGATCAGAGTTGTACAGGACGCCGCTTTTTTCGGCGTGGCCGTGTCGCAAGAAACACAGATGCATGGTGAGTTCCTCCGGCGCTTGACTATTTACGTTTTGGGGACTTCTTTTCCGCTTTGGGGGCGGCAGCGTTTGTATCAAGATTCAGCGCCCGCATCTTCACACCCGCCTCTTTAAATAACTTTTTAGTAACGCCATCCATCGCGTATGCTTCCAGATAAACGACCTCGGCAATGCCCGCGTTGATGATGGACTTGGCACAGTAGGAGCACGGACAGAACGTGCTGTACATCGTGCCGCCCTTGATGCCGATGCCGTTGCAGGCAGCCTGCACAATTGCGTTTTCTTCCGCATGCACGCAAAGGCATTCGCCCAGGTCTGCGCCCGAGTCGGCAAAGCCCATGCAGCGCGGGCAACCGCCTTCGTTACAGTTTTTTATGCCCTTGGGTGTGCCGTTATAACCCGTGGAAACAATCTGTTTGTCCACCGTGATCACCGCACCGATGTGGCGTTTGAGGCAGTTAGCGCGGGTTGCGGCAACCGCCGCGATGTTCATGAAGTACTCGTCCCACGTCGGACGCGGCGGAGCATAATCGCGGAAAATGTGCTGGAGCGTCTCGATAATTTTCTTTTCAAACTGTTCGGTTGTGCCACCGTTTTGCAGTACGATATCTGCCAAATTTTTACATGCCAGTAGTTGCTGACTGTTCGGATCGCCGCTTTTCAACTGGGCGCGTTCCGCGTCGCGGAATTCCTCGAATGTGGCGCAGTCTCCGGCGCGGGCACGCGAGATGGAGCGTTCGTAACGCACCTTGACCGGGGCGTCGATGAAGATCATCACGAAATCTTTGCGCGAACGCAGCATTTCCACTTCCGCTCCGTGGCGGATGGAAGTGATTACCGTGTTGCCATAACGCGGCAGGGTAGCCAATGCGCGCTGGGCCAGAATCTGTGGGCCAAACGATGCGCGCAACTCGTTCCCCGTCTGCGTTAGCAGGGGAATGGTAATGCTCTGTTTTCGCGCGCGGACTTCATCGCGAATCATGTCGGACAACGAAATATGCTTGAAACCCTTCCGAACCAGCAGGTCGGCAAAGGTGTCTTTTCCTGCACAGAAATAACCGGTAACTCCGACAATCATGAGCGCTTTACCTTTTTACCAAAAAAATGATGTGGCGACGCGATGCAACGCGCCAACCATCATGTGCAGCATAAGCGCAACGGGCCGCGTTATCCACAAAAAACAAAAAACCATGAACCACGAAAAACCTAGCGCGGCAAAGCCGCAACCAAACCAAAACATCAACACCTTTTTCACCACGAAGGACACGAAGAAAAGAAAAAGAACTGCAAAACCCGGACTCTCGTGGAGGCGCGGAGGCACAGAGAACGACAAAGAAAATAAACATGGATAGACAGGATGAACAGGATTTTTTTGCCTTTGTATTTTATCCTGTCAATCCTGTGCATCCATGTTAAAAAAGGGATTTGAAGTTCTCTGCGCCCCCGCGTCTCTGCGCGATAATGGATTTGGTATTTTCGTGTGGTTCATGTTTTTTCGTGGTAAGGTATTTGTTACAGCACTTTCGCAATTGCCTGGCAAATCGCATCCATATTATTGCGCGTCATGCCCGCCACGTTGATGCGGCCCGAAGCCACGGTGTAAATGCCGTATTTTTCCCGAAGCGCTTTCACATGGTCCTTGGTCAGACCCGAGAACGAGAACATCCCGTTTTGACGAATCAAGAACGAGAAATCCTGTTGCACGCCCTTGGCCTTCAGCGTATCCACAAACATCTGACGCATTTCCTGCATGCGACCGCGCATATCCGCCACTTCGTTTTCCCACTCCTGGCGCAATTCGGGATCACCCAAAATCGTGGCCACTACCGAGCCACCATGCGACGGCGGGTTGGAGTAGTTCGCGCGAATCGATTGCTTTACATGGCTGAATGCGCGCTTGGCGGCATCGGCATCCTGAGCGATTAAGATCAGCCCAGCCGTGCGCTCACGGTAGAGGCCGAAGTTTTTCGAGAAGGAAGCAGCGATGAGCACATCACATCCGGATTGGCACAGAAGCCGCACGCCTGCCGCATCTTCCTCCAAGCCGCGTCCCAGCCCGAGATAAGCCAAGTCGACCATCAGAAGCAGTTTTCGCTCGGCGGCAACTGCGGCAATTTGTTTCCACTGATCCACATCGGGGTCCATACCGCTCGGGTTATGGCAGCAGCCATGCACCAGCAAAACATCGCCCTCGGGAATAGCGCGCAACGCTTCCATCATGGCATCAAAAGCAAGCGTCTTTTCCGTGATGTCGTAGTAGGGATAGGTTCCAACCTCGATCCCCGCAGCCTGGAAAACATTGTTGTGGTTGGGCCAACTTGGGTTGCTGATCCATATCTTGTTTTTCTTGCAGGCCACCTTCAGAAAATCGGCTGCAACACGCAACGCTGCCGTGCCCCCCGGGGTTTGTGCAGTCTGGGCACGTGCGAGCAGAGCGGTGTCGGAACCCAATACCAAACCTTGAACCTGTTTGTCAAATTCTGCCAACCCGGAAATAGCCAAATAATTTTTGGTGCCTTCGTTGCGCCAAAGACGCTCCTCGGCCTTTTTCACCGAAGTGAAAACGGGTGTTTTTCCCGAGGCGTCCTGATACACGCCCACCCCTAGGTTAATTTTTTTCGGATTCGTATCTTCGTTAAACGCATCGGTCAGTCCCAGGATGGGGTCCGGCGGAGCCATGGTGAGTGATTCAAACATGGGTAAAGAGTCCTTTTCGGAGAGGGATAAAATTGCGGATGGGCAAGATACAAAAAGGGGATAAAAAACAGAGGGATGACGGATGAATTTGAATCTCATCCCTCATCCCTCTGCTCTTATCCCTGTTTTTTTCTTACTCTTCGTCCTGTGTCTTACTCTTCAATGCTTTTTCTTTTTCGATCTTGGTCAGACTGCGGTTATCACGTAGCCACTCACTTGCAATACCTTCCGCACGCATCATCGTCGCGGAATATTCCAGCATGGGCAGGTCTTTCTTAAACTCTGCCCAAGTCGGATTTTTTACCTCGCGCACATGCCACACCAGATAGCCACCAGCATCCTTAGCGCGCGCTATTTTTCCGCTCGCCTCGCTCACGCCAATCTGGTCTTTTTGCGCCAGGAAAGAATCCTTCTCGAAATCCAGCGGACGTGCAGGCAATCCCTGGGGCAACGTACGACGGGTAAAAAAGTCCGTGGTCATCAAACCCTTGGCCTTCTGCGCCAAGGTGGGCGTGCTGGCGAAATCTTCCACCTTCACGGACTTCACAAAATCATCCGCGGCGGTCTTCGCCAACGCCAACGATTTTTCCTTTTTGTATGCTTTTTCCACCTTGTCGCGAATCTCGCGGAAATCGGCGGGTACATGCGAGGCTTGTTCATCCACCAGTTGCACCACAAACAACGAGGCATCGTTACGCAACATTTGCGAAATCTCGCCTTTGTGCAGATCGGTATTGAGCGCTTCCAAATCAGTTTGATCCAAGACGACATCACGCGAGAGTTTGGTCTCGGTTTTCAGAACCCAACTGGTCAGGCCATCCTGCATGTTCAGTTCCTTGGCCAAGGTTTGAATGGAGGTATACTCCTGAACCTTCTTGCTGAGTTCGGTATCTTTGGCACGGCTCAGTTTATCCAGTTCGGACTGGCGATAATCTGCATAAACTTTGTCACGAACCTCTGCAAGGGAGCTAACGCCGGCTTCACGAACCTCTTCGCATTTGATAAGCGAGTAACCATTTTGTCCCGGTAAACGCACAGCGATCGGTTCGCTGATTTTCCCCTTTTCCAATTTGGCTGCTGCTTTGGCGAAGGCCGTTCCCAGACGGGAATAGCTATCTTCAGCAATCCATTCGCCCAACAAACCGCCTTGTTTAACGGGGGCACCGGTTTGTGTGTTGGAAGTGTTGGTGGGGTCAGCACTCAGATCATTGGCTAACGTGGCAAAATCTGCGCCGTTGGTCAGTTGGTTTTGCACCAATTCAATCTTCTTGAGGGTTTCGCTGGTCTGTGCCTGAACGTCGGCTGCCTTGTTACCCGGCGTGATTCCGACGGGGAACAAAATGTGGCGCACTTTAACCTGACGGCCATGACGATACTGCGTTTCTTTGTTTTCCTCATAAAAGCGCTTGAGCGCTTCGTCGGTGATTGCCACCTGCTTGCTCAAGGTGGATTTGTCGAAATACGCATAGCGATACATGCGCTGGTCACCCACACGGAAAGTTTCGCTGGTTGCCTTGTAATAGGTATCCAGGTTTGCGTCCGTCACCTGTACCTTATCTTCGAAATCGGAGGCAGGGAAAGCAACGGCATCCAATTTCAGTTGTTGCTTTTCTTCCATGTACGTATCCCACAATTCCATGCGGGAAACCTTCGCCTGCATGTGCAACGACTGCTGCACACGTTGAACGCGCTCGTTATCACGCAACTGCTGTTCAAACGCAGCGGGCGTCATGCCCATGCGTTTTAAATAGTTTTCGCGTTCATAACCGGAGCCAGCGCCCTGAAAAGCGGAATCGATCAAACTGACCAATTCGCGATCCGAAACCTGAATGCCCTTTTTATCGGCATAGTAACGCAAATACCAATCGTCCACCGCCTTGTTGATGATGTCGTCCATCGGAAAAACCTTGTCCTGATCGATTCCGCGCAGCAAATCGGCGGAACCCAAGGAGTACAATTCGTTTTTCAGGCTGTTCTGGGCTTGCGCCAAATCAGCGCGTTCCAACTTGACCCAGCTGCTGGTCCAACTGTCCACGCCATCTGCACACGCGGGTTGCGGTTGGAACTTCGCGACCTTTTCCGCCGCGGCATGCTGCCTGCTCTGGTTGGCACTCCAGCCAAAGTAAAAAATGAACGAGGGGATAATGAGAATCAAGGTAACGAGCATCACCTTGCGGGTTTTAGTGCGGAGGGTCTTCAGCATATCAAGCGATTCCTTGGTGCCATTCGAGTTAGAATAGGCCGCTGCCAGCCTATACAAAAGGAGAGTAGATTATAAGAATCCTAGGGAAGATTCCAGAAAAATCAACGTCCGACGACGTAATTTCTCCATTTTTGTAAGTTTTGGGAAGTGGCAAAAGCCCAAAGCAAAATCTTTTATCCCCTAATTTAGCGCTTGGAGCAGGCTAAAACAAAAAAAATAATCCACAGGTGACACAAATTAATCCCATTTTCAGGCTGGGAGTGAATCGGTGCAATCTGTGGATTGAAGTTTTTTGGGGGAATGCAATGCTGGCGGAGAGGGTGGGATTCGAACCCACGGTACCCTTACGGGCACACACGCTTTCGAGGCGCGCTCCTTCAGCCACTCGGACACCTCTCCACGATTGCATCGAACACGGGGCTCCCCGCATCCGGCGCATACCCTACCGGAATCCCGACGTTCCTGTCAATGAATTTATCCGGGCGGATATGCCAAAACTCTCAGGGAAATTTCAAGGTCGTGTTTTTGTGGACAGGATAGTGCCCCATGCCATGCCAAAGGGTGCATCTTGCTTCCGCGCTCCTTGTGTTGAAACTTCCGTGGTTAAAAGAGGGGCGGGGTTATTTCTCCGACTTGGCGCTCATACCCGCGTTGCGGCGCAACTCGGCTTCGATGAACTTGTCAATATCCCCGTCCATCACCGCTTGTATATTGCCGCTTTCCACACTCGTGCGCAGGTCTTTAACCAACTGATATGGCTGGAATACATACGAACGGATTTGACTGCCCCAACCGATTTCGGCTTTTTCCCCATCGCGTGCTGCCTGCTCGCCTTTTTGTTTATCCAGTTCAAATTGGTACAAACGCGCCTTCAGGATTTTCATCGCCGTCGCTTTGTTCTTATGCTGCGACCGCTCGTTCTGGCACGCCACCACAATCTTGGTCGGGATGTGGGTCAGGCGCACGGCAGAACTGGTCTTGTTCACATGTTGCCCGCCCGCGCCGCTGGAACGGTAGTAATCAATGCGCAGGTCGTCTTCGTTAATCTCAATATTGATATCATCGTCCACTTCGGGTGTGGCAAAAACGGACGCGAACGACGTGTGCCGCCGGGCATTGGCGTCGAAGGGCGAAATCCGCACCAGTCGGTGGATGCCGCTTTCGGTTTTCAGGTGCCCGAAAGCATAGTCGCCCTTGATCTGGAACGTGGCGCTTTTCACGCCCGCTTCATCGCCCGGGGTAAAGTCCAGTTCTTCCATTGTAAAGCCCGACCGCTCGCACCAGCGCTGGTACATGCGTACCAGCATGGCAGCCCAGTCGCATGACTCCGTACCGCCCGCACCCGCATGAACGTGCAGGTACGTATTGTTCGCGTCCAGTTCATCGGACAAAAGGGCGCGCAATTCCAACTCGCCCAGTTGTTTTGCCAACGCATCGGCATTTTTTCCGAGTTCGGTAAGCGAGTCGTCGTCCTCTTCCTCAGCCACCATGTCCAGCAATTCCAAGAAATCAGTGCAGTCCTTGTCGGCCTGCACCCAGGGGTCGGACTGCATCCGAATATGTTTGATCTGCTTCAGGAGCGTTTGCGCTTCGGCGGGCTTATCCCAAAACCCATCCACGGACGTTTGCGCTTCCATTTCCTCTATTTTTTTGTGTTTGCCCGCCAAGTCAAAGATAGTTCCGGGCATCGTCGATGCGCACCCGGAGCGCGGCAAGTTGGCGTTTGATTTCGTTCAGATCGTCGATCTGCATGATAAAGTTCCTCTCTTCTGCATTGTCCCGCGTTGGGTAAAAATGCTACTCTCTTTTAGCCGAATCCGCGCAGGTTGGCAATGCAATTTACCAAGCGGGGTAGATATCGGGTGCAACCCAGTGATTTGCAATTTTTTTAGCCTGCTTCAGCAGGTCTCCTGTTTGCCCCCGCCTTCAGGCGGAGGGGAGGATACAAAAAAAGAAATAGAGCGCGCTTTAGCGTGCTTCACTGTATGCTTCAGCCCTGAAAATGCCAGCGATTCAGCGCTAAAGCGTTTGACAAGTCCGGCTGAAGCCGGCTAAAAAAATCAGGCAAACCAGTGTCCCCTCCGGCTAAAGCCGGGGGCAAACAAGAGCCTGCTGAAGCAGGCTAAAACCGTTTTGCAAAATCCTGGGTTGCACCCGTAGATATCCTCTTTACACAAGGCAAAAAATCATGCAACGTACTTTCCTTTTCTTGTTACTCATTCTGACATCCTTGCTTCCGGTGGCGTATGCGGGCGACGAAGAATACGCAGACGAAGAAAAATCCGATGGTGACAACTTCAGAAAAATATTGGCAGAGCAACCAGAGAAACGCCCGGAGTTGCTTTGTGATTGGACGACGCTCACGCTGGCGGTGGTCAATAACGATTGTGCCGTTGTTGAACAGGCGCTGCAAAACGGCGAGGACGTGGACGCTGTGGATCGGCAGGGCCGTTCGTTGTTGTTCCTGGCCAAGGCGTACGAGCGGAGTGAGATGGTAAAATTGCTCGCGGGTAAGGGGGCTGAAGAAAAATATCATTCTCTGAATGCGGGAGGCGTTGGCGCAATTGAGGCGAATGTTTTGTTCGAGGAATGGAACTTTAAAAAAATATCTAATGCTGAAAAAACTACCGACACACAAAAAGCAGAGTCAGATAACAATAATCACGAATGGTTTATTGGAGAGACGAGAGATGGCAATGACCATGCCATTTGCAAATCCTTGTGCCAAAAAAACGGGCCTGACAAATTTGTTTTGTATGAATCTGAATCCTCGCACAAAGAAATGGATGGAGGAGACCCGGGAAGTTCTGTCAATTGGTTAGTACCGCAGCGTCTTTTACAAGCCAATTGGGGATATGTATCTGGCGGTTCCGGGCATTTTACATTTCACGACGCTGCCTTGTTTCTGTGTGAAAACAACAATATCAAGCAATCGTATAAAATATACAGTTACAGCGGTGGATACTATCGCGAGGCTGAATGGCACAGCGGAAACCGCGCCATTGACTGGGACACAACTCAAAGTTTGCTTTTCATTGGAAAACGCCAATACGGCAAAGACATTTCCGGGTTCTACGGCAAGAAAGATTACGGCTTGAATCACGACTCAGCAATTTTCAACTGCTGCAAAATCACCCCGGAAAATAAACTGGAACTGGTTTATAAAGGCAAGGTGGAATTGAACCGGGAAAATGTTCCGATTGTCCACGTTGCCCAGCAAAACCAGATGACCGTTGCGGATATCTGGAGACTGAATCCGGAATTGAACGGAAAAGTTTTCTGCGACAAGGTGGTATTCGTGGACGCATCCGGCCCCTTGGATAAGAACTGGCTGATGCCACGCTTCACCCAGTTAACCACCCCGCAAAAATAACAGAGCAGTCCGTTCGGCATCGGAGACAGGAAACGAATTCCCCGGGAGAGCGATGTATTGTATCGGGGGCGACGGATGACCTCCCCGGAAAAATCGTATCCAGTCCCCGATACCTGCCCAGCGCTCTTCGATTAAACGGCGCAAACCACGTTTGGCAATTTTGCAAAACGCTGGGTTGCACCC
>DNPO01000353.1:0-2319 GCA_003501375.1 Candidatus Sumerlaeota bacterium
GGCAATGCTGAAGGCAAGTGCGAGGCGTTTTTGAGGAATGGGTTTCATGTGGAATAAGGCGTCGTTTATTTTTCGCTGCGTTGAGGGGCTGGCAATGATTTCAGTCGGGTGTACAATTGTGCTCGTTTTTCAAATTTGGCGCGCTCTTCGGGATCGTCAGTCAACCGCGTACGGTACGACCAGTAGGCGGCGGCGGATGGAAATGCTCGGTCGAGATAATCCCGCGCACGATCGTCTTTGCCCAGTTTGTGATAGGTATCCACGCAGAGCATGCAAAGCCAATTGCTGCATAGTTCGCTACGCGTCAGGGCTGCCAGGGCGCGAACTTGTTGTTCTGGGTTAGACGTACTCTGGAGTAAACCCAGCCATCCGGCGCGGTAGGAACGGCCTGCGAGCTCTTCAAAGAGGGGTTGGGCTTGCGCAAGATTCCCGGTTTTAAATTCGTGAAATGCTAACTGAAAAGTAATCGCCGGGACGGAGGGGTTTTGTTCGTGCAGCGTGCGCAGGGAAGCGCTCAAAGTATTGCTGGTTGGATTAACGTTGCTTGTTTGTTTTCCGTCGCGCAGGGCGTCGCGCAAGTCCAGGTGCGCTGCTAAAATGCCGGGTGGCATTTCGGCTTGGAAAACCATGGTGTCAAAAAACAGAAGCAGCACAAACATGGTGAGGGCAAAGACCTTCATCAGCGACCACTGGCGAATGGGGGGAAGCAGATGTCGCACCACCGCCCAAGTGAGCGAGGGAATAAGCAGTACGGTCAGCAGCAGGAAAAGCAGTGATTCCAGCGGAGGCGTGCCCTGTGTGAGGTAGCGTATAATGATCGAATCCCCAAAGAAAACAATCGGGTGCAGCAGGATGTTCAGCCCACCATCACGCAGATTGCCAGAGCCTGTCCAAGGCGATCCCAAGCCGAGGGTGAACCGTTGGCTCATCAGGTGGATGATGTTCCACAGCACCAAAAGCGTCAGGACAAAACAGAACATGTAACGAATTTTGCGGGAATGTACTTCGTGCAAAAAGCAGGCGAGGCCAATGGCGAGGAAAGGCGCTACGAGAAAGAAACGCCCGGAAGTGACCGCGCCTTCCAACTCTTGCCATGTCCATGGCAGGCAGGCCACTCCGGTGAAGAGGAGGGGCAGAAGAAACAGAAAAACGCTCAGCAGTCCGCGTCGAAACATGGTGAAAAAGAGAGCGCAAAACCCCACGACCACGACGGGGTACTGGTAGAAAAATCCGTTGCGCCAAGGTTCAAACATGGCCTGCATCCACGCCTGTTTCCACGCGGGGAAAAACGCTCCGGGGAGCAGGTCGGCCCAGGTGGGGAAGATCACCCATGCACCAAAAATTTTACGCCAGAATAAAATCTGGGGGGATACCGTGAGCGCAAACATGACCAGTCCCAGGCCCATCTGGCACAACAGGGTTTGCAGAGAAATGGCCAAGGGGGGATGCTCGGCTGAAGCATCGGTCGTGTCACTTTTTGCGTTCACGGTTGAGCGTTGGCGCAGGGTAAATACCTGGGTCAGTCCCACGACGGGCAATAGCAGGAAAATGATGGCGGGCCAACAGGTAATAACCAGTAGTCCGCTGGCCAAGCCCAGATACCCTGCTGAGCGCCAACTCCAGTAGCGGACGCTTTCGCAACCCGCATAGGTAAAAAGGGAACTGGCAAAGAAGGCGTAGACCGGGGAGTAGCCGATTTGTTTAAAGCAAACGGGTATGCCACAGGTTCCGAAAAAAATCACGGCGGTACAGAAAAACCCAAGGCGTGGCGAAACAAATCGGGTTGTTGTGCGCCACATCAGGAGCAATCCGCAGAACCCGTAAAACAACGCCGAGATGGATGCAGCAAAAAGGTAGATCGATGCGAAAGGTTGGCAGCGCACAGGGTGCCGAATCCACAGGTCGCCAAGGTGCGCGACGACCCAGAAGGGCGCAAACAACAGGGTCGGGCCAATGGGGTAGCGCCCCGAAACATACCCCTCGTGGCTCATGTGTGTAAGCGCAGCCGATACGGTGCCGAGTTGGTTTGAGGACATCAGGTAGGAAGAACTGGCGTCCAAGGAACGGTCGATGAGCAGAGGGGCGATTTGTGCATGGTAAAAAACGGGGGCGACACCATCGCCACGCCACGGTTCAAACCACAGCAGCATGGCGGCGGCAAACAGCAGGGTCAACAGCAGCAGGTAGGATGCGTGCCGAGGATGGTGGATGCGCTGGATCGCGGGGGTGTTGCGGTCTTTCATCGACTCTCCTCAAAAGTAACAACCAGACAGGGGGCGTTATCAAAATTAGTATTAAGCGCCAACGGCGCGTTTCATA
>DNPO01000353.1:2589-8560 GCA_003501375.1 Candidatus Sumerlaeota bacterium
ACCAGCCTGGGGCGAAGCCCCAGGTCTGGGGGTAAAACGTAACAAGGGCTGAAAGCCCGTCTCATCTTGACAAATAAATATGTTGTGCGTTTTCTCTACCCCCCATGAAACGGGCTTTCAGCCCTCTCGGTGTTTTTTTTGTTACCTGGGGCTTCGCCCCAGGCTGGTATGAAACGCGCCATTGGCGCTAAAAACCATTTTGATACAATCGCGGTCTGGAGGTGTTTACGTGCGTTATTCCTTCTCCGGCCAGAGCGGCACGTCCAGAATGGGGTAGCGCTCATAATTGGGCGCATCGTAATGCCACCATTCCACATTGAGCGTGGTAAAGCCCTCTGATGCCATCAGGGCAGTCAAGAGTTCCATGTTCCGTCGGGCGCGTTCGGTCATCGTTGTACTGTCGCGGTGCGCCTTGGTGGTGAAATCTAGATAATCCGACGGCATTTCCAAATCCTTGCCGTTTTTGTCCGCCAAGGTAATGTCCACCGCCGCGCCGCGATTATGCCGCGATCCCACGGTTGGGTCTGCGAGATATGGCGTGCCGGGAGACGCGTGTTTCAGGCGCTGCGTCATGGAAAGCGGACGGTATCCGTCATACATTTTCAACTTGAGTCCCTGCTCTTGCGCACGCTTGCTGATGCGAACAATGGCGTCCGCCAGTTCCTTGCGCAGTAACAATCGAGGTTTTGCGTATGCCGCAATACCAAGCACATTATTTTCCGTAGCCCAGCGCTGCTCCATCAAAATATTCGGATCCAGCGTGGTGGGGTCAACCAATTCTGGGTCTTTGTAGGTGTAGGACGTTGTGCCATCAATTGCGTAGACTGACACGTAGGCGCGCTGCACGGTTGATGGCAAAAGCGCCTCGTGTACGGAGGAAACTTTCGGCAACCGCTTGTAGGTTTCTATGTTGCGGACGCCATTCAATGCCCACATGGAGAGAACCGGTTTGGAAGTATTGAGAAATGCCGGATGATTACTCAGGTTGGCGTAGTGCGCCCGAAAGGTTAGTCCCTGCGCCGTCTTGTTTTTTTCGGAGGCAGGCAGGGCCAGTTTTGAACCATCCTTTGTTATCACAGCGGTGAAGAGTACACGCTCGTTTTGTTCGGTTGAGACGCCCGATGCGCTGATGGGTTGCCCCACCGGGTTTTGGGTAAGGGAGCGTCCCGCCACTTCGGAAAAATCCACCATGCCCGTTACCATCCAAGCGTTGGCATCGGGCGATTCCTTGATAGCCTTGTCGAGAAACTCCTGCAAGGGCAGAGCGGAACCGTTGCCTGCATTCCAGACCACACGGGCGGCAACGGGTGCGTCTTCGGGAACGGCAATGCTCCAGCCAACCCGAGCGAGCGATTCATACGAATAGGTAGTTCCGGCCAGACTGCCGGTACACTTGACAAAAAAGCGGCGTCCAGCGGATAGGAAATACCCGGCGGAGTCCGGTTGATAAACGGTACAAATGCCCAGCGCGCCCGCATAATCCGTCGGGTTCATGGGCAGAAAACTCTTTGCGGTGAGTTTGCCCGCCGCAACCGTCTCCCAATCGCCTTGCAATACGGCCTTGCAGGTCGCGTCTTTTTTGTCAACGGTTTGCCAAGAGGGTTCGGTATTAGGGGTACGGGGCCAGTGGTCTACTTCTTCGCTGCTTTTCGCAGTCGATTTGCTGGAAGCGTCGGATTTATCGTTTGATACTACAGCGGCAGTTTTTTTCTTGGCGGGTGCGGGGGTTTTGGTAGCGGTAGGCATGGCGTCGGTTGTTTTTTCCTTGGGAGCCGCAAAAACGCTACCGTCGGAAGGGGCGAGCAAAAGGCAGAGCAGTAATGCGGGGGTGAGAATGGAGAGGCGCCACGAATGAACGCGGTGAGAACCAGATGATTTCAAGGGCTGAATCGGTAAGCGACCTCCTGTTTTTGTTGCGGTTATTTGTTGAGCACTTCTCCTGCTGTTATCCGTGTTCATCTGTGTATCCGTGGCTTTCCTTATTTGTTTTTGTGATCGAATGATTTTACGGCAAATGCGGCAACGGTACGGTGGCCTCTACGTGGCGGCCCGTACGCAGCAACACCGCTTCTTCGTCGCAGTCCGGGAACTTAGGACAGCGCACGCACTCACTCCATATTTTATGCGGCAGTTCGCTTTTTTCAATACGAGAAAAACCATATTTCACGAAAAGATCGGGCGAACCGGTCAGGGCGAAAACGCGGTCGATGTCAAACGCGCGGGCTTCTTCCACACAAGCCAGGACGAGTGCGCGGGCGATACCCTTGCCGCGCCAGGCGGCCTGCACTGCCAGTGATTTTACCTCAGCCAGGTCGTGCCAGTCAATTTGCAAGGCGCTGCATCCCACCAAGGTGTTGTCACACTCCCCCACGAAGAAGTTACGAATGTTCTCGTAAAGTTCCACGTGGCTGCGCGGGATAACCGGTGAACTTTTTGCCGCTTCGGCTAAAAGCGCATGGATGATCGGCACGTCGGCGAGGCGCGCCTTGCGAATTGTTATTTCCATTTTTAAAAACTCCTGATTTTTTAGAATTCCATCAATGGCAGACTACTCTGCGACGGTTGTTGCAGCGTGGGCTGGGGTGCAGCCACGGGCGCTGCCGGTTGTTGCATTTCTGGCTGAGGTGCTGCTACGGCAGTTGTCTGAACCACAACTCCGGCAGCGTTGCACAACGCTTCGAACCGCACTTTCATATCCTCTTCCTTCAGTTTCTTGTAGTTCGAGGTCTTGCCCATCTGGCAACCCGATACCAGATAGTCAGTAAGCGCCTGGCGGTCACGACGTGCCAGCATTTCCTCATAGTCCACTGCGGTTTCGCGCGTCATTTGTTCGGGCGGAACGCCCATTTGAGCGGCATAATACGCCTTCAATTGCCCATCGAGTTCTTCATCTTTTTGCGCGCGCATTTTATCGATGGCCATGATGCGCTTGGCCAAACGTACGCAGGTTGTGTCCGCTTCGGTCGAACCGGAACGCTCTTCGCTCACCACCACGACCTGGAAGCCTTTTTCTTGCGTCCGTGCATGTTGGAAATAGTCGATGATTTCCTTGGTGCGCCCCAACTCGAAACGGAGGATATCCGTTCGGGCAATTTCAACACCGGCTTTCGCGTTCATTTCCTGGCGATAATACTCGATCACCCGTGCATCCAATTGACGCGTGATCAGAGATTGAATGCGGTATTCCTGCATGTCGAAGCGATAGAGTTCCGCCGCATCGCGCAAGTCCCACCAAATCCAGGTTTGCAGCAGCACGATGATTCTGTCCAGTGTCGGGTCCAGCGCTTTATAAAACAGTTTGACGTTGCGGATTTCCAGTTGGGTTCCCGTGCTCCCCCCGCTGTGTGAATCCTTCTTGCTTTCGTCGTCTGCCGGAATAATTTCATTGAGCAACGAGACCTGGTTGACGGGGCTGAACAGGGCACGTTTTTTTTCTTCGTCTGGCGAGCATAAGAGATGGCAGACACTGATGCGTTCCGGGCCGAACCCCTTGGCTTCTTCCAAAATCTGTCGGATGGTGGCCACTTGGTGCCAGCGTATGTCCGACTCTGCTGCGGCCAGACGTGGCATCACGCGAATGGCCTGGTCAAAACGTTTGTCCAGAAAATCGTCCAGATGGGCAATAATACCATCAATCTGCTGTTGCTGCTGGTCGGTCAAAGACATGATCGGTGCTCCTCCCAGAGATGTGGAATATGGATTATTGTTCTGCGACTTCTCCTACTAAACAAAACTGGATTACGTATGCGTTATGCTGTTTAAAGCAGTAGCAGTACATCCCGAAGGGATGTACTGCTACTTAACTTGAATTGCCTAAAAAGAGATGAGGCAAATGTTTTTTATCTGGCGCAACAGACTTCCATGTTTTTCAGCGCGGTGTAAACTTTTTCTACAATGCTTTCGGGATCAAGTTCGCATCGTCGCATGAGTTCGGGTACCGGCCCCTGCTCGATCCAACGGTCGGGAATGCCCAGGGTGAGTGCGACGCGTGGGAATGCGATCTCGCCCAGCGCTTCGTTCACCGCAGAACCAAAACCTCCCGCGATGCAGTTTTCTTCCAACGTAACTAATAATTCATAATTCTTCACCGCATGCGACAACGCCATGCGATCGAGCGGCTTGACAAAACGCATGTCGATTACCGCTGTGCCAATCCCGCGTTCCTGAAGCAGTTCGGCAACCGTCATGGCGGTGCTTGCCATGGTACCAATGGAGAGCAATGCTACACGACGTGCGCCCTCTTCTGGTTCACGCAGCACTTCGGCGGTACCAATGGTGATAGGCTCCGCCGTTTCATCCAGTGCGATGCCCAAGGCGCGTCCACGCGGATAGCGATATGAAATCGGGCCGTCCTCATACGTTGCAGCCGTAGCCATCATACGACAAAGTTGGTTTTCATCGCGCGGCGCCATGACCACCATGTCGGGGATCATGCGCAGGTAGGCCAGATCGAAAATGCCATGATGCGTCGGGCCATCGTCGCCCACCAGACCCGCACGGTCGAGTGCAAACGTCACGGGAAGTTTTTGCAGGGCGACATCGTGCAGCACATTGTCAAAACCGCGTTGCAGGAAGGAAGAGTAAATTGCCACCACGGGACGCATGCCTTCTGCAGCCATGCCCGCTGCGCAACAGACGGCGTGCGCTTCGGCAATACCCACGTCGTAGAATCGCTCGGGGTATTGCTGGGCAAAATGTTCCAGTCCCGTGCCAATGGACATGCCCGCGGTAATGGACACTATGCGTTTGTCCTTGTCCGCCAGTTCCACCAATGCTTTGCTGAAAACTTCGGTGTAAGTAGGGGGAGGGCCAGACGGCACCGGCTTAAGAACCAGCGTAGGATCGCCCGCCATCGACTCCTCTGTTGGTACCGGAAGTCCGGGAGAATAAACCGGCGGCTTGGCGATTTTTTTGCCTGTTTTCACTTCAAAACTGGCACCACTGTGCCAATGCTCCGGGTCCGACTCGCTGTACGGATAGCCCTTGCCTTTGGTGGTTTTCACGTGCAGCAGAATCGGGCCTTTTAAATCGCGCACCTGCGTCAGGGTATAGATCAAATCGCGCAGATCGTGCCCATTTACCGGCCCGAGATAGCGAATGCCCATTTTTTCAAACAGCGTTTCGCCTTCGGTTAACAACAAACTTTTTACGCTCTGCTCCAGCCGCTGGCTGAAATCCACCACGCGTTTACCCAGGGAATGGACACGTTTGATCATGTCCTCGGCGGTTTCCTTGGACTTGTTGTACACGTCCAGCGTTAGCAAATGGCGCAGGTATTTGGACATTGCACCAATATTCGGCGAAATGCTCATTTTGTTATCATTCAGAATAACCAGCATGTCCGGTTTCAAATACCCGAGGTTGTTCAACGCCTCGTAGCATAAGCCGCCTGTCATGGCACCATCGCCGCATACGGCAATCACCTGATTGTTCTTTTTCTGGCGGTCACGGGCGAGCGCCATTCCCAGTGCGGCAGAGATGGCTGTACTAGCATGTCCGACACCAAACGCATCGTAAGGGCTTTCGTCGCGACGCGGAAAACCTTTAATGCCGTCGAGCAGGCGCAGCGTGCGGAATTGTTCTGCGCGTCCGGTCAATAATTTATGCGGGTAGCATTGGTGCCCGACGTCCCAGACAATCCGATCCTCGGGCGTGTTGTAAACGCAGTGCAGGGCAATGGTGAGTTCTACCACGCCGAGCGAGGGGGCGAAGTGCCCGCCGTTGCGCGAGCAGGTTTCGGCAATTACTTGCCGCATTTCGGTCGCCAACGCCTCCAGTGTTTCGATCTTTAGCCCCTTCAAATCTTGGGGGGAACGAATTTTAGAAAGCCAGGAATCACTCGACATCAAAGCCCATCCTCATCTTCCGATTGCGTATCCTGGGAATCGTCGCCTTCAAAGGGCACGGCTTCAACGTCCCCCTCTTCGTTTTCCAGAAGTTGCTGTATTTTTAATTCTGCCTGTTTTAAACG
>DNPO01000321.1:0-3339 GCA_003501375.1 Candidatus Sumerlaeota bacterium
TCGGGCATGTGGCGCGTGGGGTTTGCAGCGCCGATGCGAACGGGTTTCTTGCCAACATTGTGGAGCGGACCAAGATTATGAAGGAAGGCAACGGCGCACGTTTTACGGATGAGAATGGCGCGGAGAAAATCCTAACCGGTGAGGAAGTAGTCTCGATGAATCTATGGGGATTTACTCCCGCAATTTTTGATGACCTGCGCGTGGGCTTCGAGGCATTTTTGAAAGAGCACGGCACGGAGGAAAAAGCCGAGTTCTTTCTGCCGTTCGTGGTGAATGAACTGATCGAAAAAGGTGACGCGCGAGTGAAGGTGTTGCCCACGCCCGATTCGTGGTTTGGCGTTACCTACCGCGAGGACAAGCCGTTTGTAGACAAGAGCATTCATGCGTTGATTGATGGCGGCGTGTATCCCGCTAAACTTTGGCCAAACGGGTAATTTTTTCTGACTTGTCCTTTTTGTCCTTGCAGTCCTTTACGTCCTTCTATTTTCCCCACAAAGGACATAAAGGACTGCAAGGACAAAAAGGACAAAGAAACACAAACACTGGACAGCCCCCCCATGAACATTTGCGAACCGTTTATCCGAAGGCCAGTTATGACCACGCTGGTCATGGCTGCGGTACTAATCTTTGGTTACCTAGCCTACACGACCTTACCAGTCAGCGATCTTCCCAACGTCGACCAACCCATGATTCAGGTGAGCGCCAATTTGTCGGGCGCGAGTCCTGAGACCATGGCGTCTGCGGTGGCGTTGCCACTCGAAAAACAATTCTCCACCATTGCCGGTTTGGAAACGATGAGTTCCAGCAACGCGCAGGGCAACACGCGCATCACGCTGGAATTCAAACTCGACCGCAATGTAGATGCTGCAGCGCAGGATGTGCAGGCCATGATTTCCAAGGCCGCGCGTGACCTGCCGCAGGAAATGACTGCGCCGCCGTCGTACCAGAAGATCAACCCATCGCTGGACCCGGTGCTCTATCTGGTGCTCATGTCCGATACCTTGCCGCTTTCGACAGTGGATGAGTATGCCGAGACGATGCTTGCACAGCGCATTTCGATGGTGGATGGCATTGCGCAGGTGTCCGTTTACGGCTCAAAAAAATACGCGGTACGCGCTCAACTCGACCCGAATAAAATGGCCGCCATGCAACTGGGAATTGACGAGGTTTCCAGCGCGGTGCAGGCAGGCAACGCGAACATGCCCACGGGTACTTTGTGGGGGACGAAGCAAGCATACACCGTGCAAGCCCAGGGGCAAATTTTTGATGCTGCTGGCTATAAAAACATGATTGTCAGTTATAAAAATGGTTCCCCCGTGCGGTTAGGCGATTTGGGGACCGTGAGCGACGATGTCGAAAATAACAAACAAGTTGCGTGGTATGGCGATTCGCGCGCCATCATTTTGGCAGTGCAACGCCAGCCAGGCGCTAACACCGTCAAGGTGGTGGACGATGTGAAGGCGCTCTTTCCCCAGTTTAAGCGGCTGCTTCCGGGTGCAGTGCAACTGGATGTGCTCTTCGACGCTTCGGAGGGTATTCGTTCCTCGGTGGCTGATGTCAAGTTTACCCTGATGCTCACCATGATGCTGGTGGTGCTGGTTATTTTTCTTTTTCTGCGCAAACTTTCGGCAACCATCATTCCCAGTCTGGCATTGCCGCTTTCCGTCATTGGTACTTTTGCCGGCATGCGCCTGCTCAATTTCAGCATCGACAACCTCTCGCTCATGGCGCTAACGCTCGCGGTTGGTTTTGTGGTGGACGACGCTATCGTCATGTTGGAAAACATTGTGCGACACATCGAAATGGGTGAGAAACCTTTCGATGCTGCGCTAAAAGGTTCGGGAGAAATTGGCTTTACCATTCTTTCCATGACGCTTTCGCTGGTGGCTGTGTTCATTCCCGTTATCTTTATGGGTGGCATCATTGGCCGCATGCTGAACGAGTTCGCCATTACCATTACCATTGCCATTCTGGTTTCTGGAACGGTTTCGTTGACACTCACCCCGATGCTGTGCAGCCGTTTTTTGCATCCGCACCGCGAGCATGAAAAGCACAATGTGGCTTACAATGCGCTCGAATCTTTTTTTCAAGGGTTGCAGACTTTTTATCGCGTAACGCTCAAAGCGACGCTGCATCACCGACGTCTGACCATGTGCGTGTTTTTGGCCACTTTGTTTTTTACCTACGTGCTTTTTACCTTGGTTCCCAAGGGATTGCTTTCGGGTGATGATATTGGTCGCATTAATATTTCGACCGAAGGCGCGCAGGGAACGTCTTTTGATGCGATGGTTGCGCACCAAGATGAACTGGCAAAAATTTTGGCCAAACGCACGGATGTGGGCGGCTTCATGAACTCGGTTGGCGCAGGCGGTATGGGCGGAGCCACGAACACGGGACGTTTTTTTGTTCGACTCAAACCCCGGCATGAGCGCGAGGATATCAGCCGTATTGTTACCTCTATGTTTAAGGAGATGAACACAATTCCCGGCATCCGGGTTTTCCCTCAAGCGGCGCAATCTATCAATATTGGCGGGCGTTCTTCCAAGAGCCAGTATCAGTTTACCCTTTCTTCTCCCGACAAGGACGAACTCTATAAGATCGCGCCTGTGCTGGAAGAAAAACTGCGTTCTGTCAAGGGGCTTATTGGTGTTACCAGCGACTTGCAGATGACAAACCCGCAGGTGAGCATTGATATTGACCGCGACAAAGCGGCATCTGTGGGCGTTACGGTGGAGCAAATTCAGGATGCGCTTTATACCGCGTATGGTTCACGACAAATTTCCACCATCTACGCTCCGAACAACCAATATAAGGTTATCATGGAACTGCTGCCCGAATATCAGACAGATCCGTCTTCGCTTTCCTTGCTATATGTTCGTGGAAAAAATGGCGGCCTGATCCCGCTCAATACGCTGGCGAAAATCACGCGTACGGTGGGGCCGTTGACCATCAATCACCAGGGGCAACTTCCCGGTGTTACTATTTCCTTTAACATTGACCCGGATAAAACGTCGTTGGGGGAGGCAAAAACGGCCATTGATGCAACGGCGGCAGCCACATTACCCGGCACGGTAACGGGCTATTTCCAAGGGACCGCGCAGGCGTTTGCCGCGTCTTTCAAAGGGTTGGGCATCCTCTTGTTGCTCGCAGTCTTCGTTATTTACATTGTGCTCGGCATTCTGTATGAGAGTTTCATCCACCCGATTACCATCCTGTCTGGGCTGCCATCAGCGGGTGTGGGCGCGTTGCTGGCGCTGCTTCTTTTGCGGATGGAACTGGGGCTGTACTCCTTCGTGGGTGTTATTTTGCTGATTGGTATTGTGAAAAAGAACGCGATCA
>DNPO01000321.1:3601-3959 GCA_003501375.1 Candidatus Sumerlaeota bacterium
AATGCCATCATGATGATCGACTTCGCGCTGGAAGCGCAGCGCAATCAGCATCTTTCTCCCGAAGAGGCAATTTATCAGGGTTGCCTTATTCGCTTCCGTCCGATTATGATGACAACGATGGCTGCGCTCATGGGCACGCTGCCCATTGCCATCGGCTTGGGTGATAGCGCTCCGGTGCGGCGTCCGCTGGGCGTGGCGGTGGTGGGCGGACTGCTGGTGTCACAAATGCTCACGCTGTACATCACGCCGGTGTTTTATTTGTACATGGAAAAGGTACGCGGGTGGTTTGCAAAAAAATAGGCAATAGGCATTATGCATTAGGCAATAGTGAAACCCCCTCAGAAGTTTCCTATTGCCT
>DNPO01000321.1:4226-5603 GCA_003501375.1 Candidatus Sumerlaeota bacterium
CCTATTGCCTCATGCCTTACTTTATTCTTGAAAGAGGTTTGCTTAATGGATTTGGTGAAACTGTGTAACGAGATGGAAGCCGCTTATGCCAAAGTGGAAATTTCAATGGCCGATCCCGCCGTTCTGTCCGATCAGGCGCAATATCGCGATGTTGCCAAACGCCACCGCGAAATTGGTCGCATTGTCAATAAGTGGAGAGAATATCAGGCGTGTGTGAAAACGCGCGAAGAGGCGCAGGCGCTGTCGCAGGATTCTGATCCCGATATGGCTGCAATGGCGCAGGCGGAAATGGCCGAGGCGGATGAGGCGTTACCACGTATCGAGCGGGAATTGACCCTGTTGTTATTGCCGAGTGATCCGATGGATGACAAGAACACGGTCATGGAAATTCGCGCGGGTACGGGTGGCGAGGAAGCGGCGTTGTTCGCCGCCGATCTGTTCCGTATGTATAGCCGTTATGCGGAAAGACAGGGCTGGAAGGTGGAAATGCTTTCCGACAGTCCCACCGAACTGGGCGGATTCAAGGAAGTGATTTTTGGCGTGTCAGGCGAGCGCGTTTTCAGCCGCATGAAGTTTGAGAGCGGCACCCACCGCGTACAGCGCGTGCCGGAAACGGAAACGCAGGGGCGCATTCACACGTCCGCCATCACGGTCGCGGTTATGCCCGAGGCGGAGGAAGTCGATATTGAAATCCGGGCGGAAGATGTGCGCGTGGACGTGTACCGCTCCAGCGGTAACGGCGGTCAGAGCGTGAATACGACCGACTCAGCGGTGCGCGTAACGCATTTGCCCACGGGGTTGATCGTAACTTGTCAGGATGAAAAATCGCAGATTAAAAACCGTGCGAAGGCGTTGAAGGTGTTGCGTTCGCGCTTGTACGATATGGAAGTGCAGAAGAAGCAAATGGAAGAGAAACTGGCGCGTCGTGAGCAGGTTGGCACGGGCGACCGAAGCGAGCGCATTCGCACGTACAACTATCCGCAAAATCGTCTGACGGATCACCGCATTGGGCTGACGCTTTACAAGTTGGATTACATCACCGAGGGTGAGATGGATGAATTGATCAACGCGCTTATGGAAGACGAGCAGAGCCGAAAACTGGCTGCGTTGGGGGACAAGTAAATTCTGTATTATTTGTTAGATGGTGTTTCAAACTTAAAACAATAAGTCCTATAAGACGCTTACGTCTTATAGGACTTATTGTTTTCTGCCGATTTATTTTTTACCTTTGCCCGGGCCACGTTTAGAGAAGGTGGATGTCCCCAGTGGTTTACCTGCTGGGCGTCCGCCTGTGGGCTTGCTCCAAGTTTTTCCGGCGGGTTTTTCTGATCTACCCTCGGGTTTTGACCAGGTTTTTCCTTCCGGTTTGCTCCAGGT
>DNPO01000402.1:0-286 GCA_003501375.1 Candidatus Sumerlaeota bacterium
CCCGTTTCCGATGCGTATCAGAATTTGTTGAAGATTGAAACGGCGGCCAATGAAGCAGCGGAGTTGGGCACGCAAATGCAGGTGTTTGCGGGACAGGCACGTCCCGAGGTGCAGATGTTGGATTTGGCAACGCTGCTACGGGAATTGGAACCGGTGTTCCGTGGTTTGCTGCTGGACAACATCACGCTCGAAATGCAGATTCCTGACGAGAAAATGCTAATGCGCGGGGATGCGGATCAAATCCGCCAGGCAGCGTTGGACGTTTTTCTGAATGCGTCGGAAGCGA
>DNPO01000402.1:535-1522 GCA_003501375.1 Candidatus Sumerlaeota bacterium
TGAATGCGTCGGAAGCGATTGGCGAAAAGCGCGGGCGAGTTTTGTTAAAAACTTTTGAAGAGTTACAACCCAGTTTGCAGCACGGGGAAGTCTGTTCAAACCCGTTGCCTCCGGTGCCGTGCTTTGTTCTGGAAATCAACGATTCGGGATGTGGCATTTTGCCAGAGGCGCTGGAGCACGTTTTTGATCCGTTCTTTACCACCAAAGCGCCCGGGCGCGGACTGGGCCTGGCGAGTGTGCTCGGTATTGTACGTGGTCACAAGGGGGCCGTTGCGCTGAGAAGTGAATTGGAACAGGGCACGAGTTTGCGTCTCTTTTTCCCCCAGGCGACCTCGACCATGCCAGCGCGGCCCATTTCCACCGATCCGGAATTGATGGCACCCGTCGGCAGCGCCTATATCCTGGTGGTGGATGACGAGACAACCGTGTTGCACACCACCAAGGCTATTTTGGAAATGCAGGGATTTTCCGTACTGACCGCAGCGTCTGGCGAAGAGGGGATGGAGATTTTTCAGGCGCACCAGCGGGATATTGCGCTGGCACTGATCGATCTGGCCATGCCGGGAATGAACGGCAAGGAAATGCTGGAAACGCTGTATGTACAGCAAGCGTCTTTACCCGTTATTATCATGAGCGGTTTCCCCGCGTCAGAAGCGTTGCGGGGATTCACGGCGCATCGTCCAGCGCTCTTTTTGCAAAAGCCTTACTCCGCGCATATTTTGATCGAAAGCGTTATCAAGGCCTTGCGTGCAAGAGGGTAATGATCCCAAAACATAGATCATGCGCTTGGGGGAGTTCTCCGCGACTTCCAGCCATACCCCAGGAGAGAGTTTCCAAGTCACAAAATGGACGCTTTGGAGTGCGGTGGCATGACACCGCTTTGCCGTTGCACGACATGTCGTGCGCTGTTGGTTGTGTTGTTGGGTTGTTTTCCCCAAATGAAATGTCATGGGGACAAAAGAAAAACCGCGCGACATGTCGCGTAAC
>DNPO01000402.1:1801-4376 GCA_003501375.1 Candidatus Sumerlaeota bacterium
CATGCTGCCGCACTCCAAAGAAGGGAAGCGTCTTCCTTTGAAACTCTCCTGAGCCATACCCACCACATCCAACTATTTGTTCAAATACTCCACCAGTGCTTCCCGCCAGGATCGCATGGGTTGCGCGCCTGCACCCCATGCGCGTTCACAATCCAGCACCGACCATGCAGGCCGTGTTACTGGCGATGGCCATGCGGACGATGGAATGGATTCTATCGCACAGGGATCAAACCCACTCAGTTCTGCAATGGTGCAGGCAAACGCATGCCACGAACAATACCCGGAGTTGGTCAGGTGGAAAATGCCGGTTTGATCCGACTCACTCAGCGCGACCAACCGCTCAGCCAAATCCAGCGTATAAGTCGGGCTGCCAACTTGATCATTCACCACGCGCAGGGGCAAGCCCTTCTGCAAGCGGTCGAGAATAATGCCGACAAAATGCCGTCCACGTGGGCCAAACAACCACGCAGTGCGCACGATTTGATGCCGAGGCAAGGTCGCTGCCAGCGCTTGTTCAGCGGCCAGTTTCGTTCGCGCATAAACCCCCTGCGGAGCGGTGGGTGCGGATACCGGAATGGGTTGTCGTAATGAAATTTGTTCGGGGGCATCGCCAAACACATAATCCGTGCCGACCATCAATACGGACGCGTTTACCTCAACGCAAGCGTGGGCAATATTTTGCGTTGCGGCAGTATTTCCAGCACAGGCCAGATCGGGTTCTGACTCCGCCTTATCCACATTGGTATAGGCGGCGCAGTGGATCACGTGAGCGGGACGAACAGACAAAATCAATTCCCGGACAGCATCCGGCTGACTCAAATCTGCATCGGGCCGATCCACGCCGACAGCCAGTTTTTCCTGTTTGCGTAAACACTCCACGACAGCAGATCCCAACATTCCCGCAGACCCAGTAACCAGGTAAGTTTCAGACATAAAGGGGTGACGCTCCTCTCCCTAAACTCCAAGAGAGCATACCTGTTTCTTAAAAGAAAAATCCAGATAGTTTTAAGCGCGGCACCATGCCACCAGGACATTTTCAACGTAAGAGGCACCCCTTCTTTGGAGTGCAACAACAAAGCGGTGTCATGCCCCCGCATTCCAAAGGGAGTATTTCGTAACTTTGAAACTCTGCTAATTACGCCGTAGCACCGCAAAAGCACGAGACGATTCGCAAAAAAAGAAATTGCTTGAAAAAATATTGTCCAGTCATGTAAGCCATTTAAAATGAGTTGAATACGTTGTTTTCCCCGATGCGTTTACGGTGTAAAGATCAGGAAAGACGTATTTTTCCGGCGGCGGATGAAAAAAAATCTTGAACTATGCTCCGCTTTTCACCATCTTGATTCCGAGAGGACTTTGCGCCTCCCCCATTCTTTGTGTAAGGTAATTTTCATATGGCTCGCGTACTCCCCTTTGTAGGCACCCGCTACAACCCGAAAACGGCTGAAGACCTGGCTACCGTCATGGCTCCGCCGTATGACGTGATCACCCCAGAAATGCAGGAGCACCTGTACAATCTGGCCCCCCATAACTTTGTGCGTCTCGACTTGGGCAAAGAGCAGGTGGATGATGATGAATACAGTAATAAGTATCAGCGCGCGGCGTCTCTTCTTAAAGAATGGAAAAGTTCTGGCGTTTTGATGGATGACCCTTGCAAGAATTTTTATATCTACCAGCAAGAGTTCAAAACACCTGATAAGAAAACGCATATCCGCACGGGCTTTTTTTCCGCAGTCAAACTGGAAGAACTGGGCAAGGGAAAAATCCACCCGCATGAGTACACCTTTGAAGCCCCAAAGGAAGATCGGCTGAAGTTGCTCCGCGCTACCCATAGCAACCTTTCTTCGATCGTCTACCTCTACTCCGATCCGGAGCATGCCACCGATGAAATTCTGAATGCGATTACTTCCAAGGAAGCCCCGCGTCTGGAAATCACCACGGAGGACAAGGTCATCCATCGCCTGTGGTTGCTCTCTAACAGTGCCAAGGTCAAGCAACTGTCTGCCTTAATGCAGAACAAGGAGTTTGTCATTGCCGATGGCCACCACCGCTATGAGACTGCCGTGCGTTATGCCAAGGAAATGAACCGTCTGAGCACTGTCAAAAAGGGCGAATCGCCAGCTTACACCTATACGATGGCCTTTCTGGTTAACAGTTGCTCCGAAGGCTCGCTTATTCTGCCCACCCACCGTGTGCTTTCTGCCGAATTGGGCGAAAACGTGGATACGGCAGAAGTGTTGGAGGATTTGGAAGAGTATTTTGACGTGACCCCGATCAAGATTGATGTGAAAAAACCCGTCGCCGAGGGGACTCGTTTGATGGAGAAACTCGAATCGTTGGCCAAAAAAGGCACAGCGTTCGTGATGTTGTTGCCGGGCGGCAAGGGGTATTTCCTGACCCTGAAGCCTAAGACGGATATTCGCTCTGACATGCCGGAAGAACTCAGTGATGAGGTGGCTGCGCTGGATGTTTCCATCCTGCACCAGTATATCATTGCCCGCCTGTGGGTGGGAAACCCGGAAATCGAGTTGGATGATAAGGATATTTTCTACGAAAAAGATGCTGCCATTGCGAT
>DNPO01000400.1:0-891 GCA_003501375.1 Candidatus Sumerlaeota bacterium
GCAACAGCAAAGCGGCATCATGCTGCCGCACTACTCCAAAGGGCACATCGTCTTCAGGTTGTCCTATATCGTAGCGGAAGCAAGATGCCCCCCTCCTTTTCTTCCCCAGATAATTCCCCTTGCATCCCGGGCAAGTTCCTCGCAAGATATGGGTGGGTCATTCGGAAACCGCAAACGCCGCTTCCTCAGTCACCCAACTCCTTTTTCCCGAGGTCTACCACCCATGTCTCTCTCCCGTTCTCCCATTGCCCGTTGGATACTTCTGGCCTGCCTTGCCGTTGGCCTTTCCGGCTGTACGCACCTCTCCCGCACCCAGGAACTTGATCTGCGCATTCGCGTGGATCGTATCAACAGTTACAGCCGCATTGCTGAGGCATACTACCTGCTCGGTTACGAGTGCTACACCATTGCTTCCGATGCAGAAAAACACAAGGAAACCGCCCGCGCCGAAGACTATGGCAAAAAGGCGAAGATGTATAAATTGTTCTACGAGAAAATGAAAACGTCTGTGGATGACATGCGTAAGGATTTGGAAAAAGACTATCCGCAGGCAGACGTGAAACCCGATGCGAAAGCCGCACCGGAAAAAGCAGCGGCTCCTGCGGAAAAATCCGGAGCGCCTGCACCGGTGGAACCCAGCGGTGCACCCAAATTGGAGCCTGTGCTAAAATAGCCCTGACCATGCCGAAAATAGACCAGACTACCTTTTCCGATTACGTTTGCCCAAAATGTCGGGGCAATAAGGCAGAGGCGCGTGAAGTGGCGCTGGTTAAATCGCGCATGTTCGGGTTGTTTCCGTGCAAAGACAATCGCTATCTCGAAGTAACTTGTATGTTATGTGGCTATACGGAGTTTTATAACCGCGCCCTGTATATTGCATCGCAAGCCGTT
>DNPO01000400.1:1212-7502 GCA_003501375.1 Candidatus Sumerlaeota bacterium
CGGTAAAATCCCTGGGTTTTTAATCTGCGTCATCTGCAAAATCTGCGGATAGAATGGGGTCATTATGTCTCTCAAACTGGTTACAAATGAAGAAATGCGCGCGATTGACAAAATCACCATCCAGGAACGTGGCGTGCCCAACCTGGATTTAATGGAACGCGCCGGGCAAGCCGTGACTAAAACCGTAGTTAGCCATTACATGCCCCAGGCTGTCGCTATTGTATGCGGCAAAGGGAACAACGCGGGCGACGGACTTGTTGCCGCGCGCCTGTTGTCCAACGAAGGCATTGAGGTGCGCGTACTGCTGCTCACCGAGGGGTACAACCTCAGCGAAGCCGGGCGCGCCAACTTCGAGCGCCTGCCCGCATCGGTTCAACAAATTGATCGTCAACAAGTGCCTAAAATGCCGGAACTTTTCGCCGGGTGTGACGTGATCATAGACGCAATTCTCGGCACCGGAACCGAAGGCCCGGTGCGCGGAACCTGCGGCGAAGCCATCGCTATCATGAATAGTTTGGACATCCCGATCGTCGCCATCGACATCCCTTCTGGTCTCAACGCCGATACCGGTTTGATCGACGGGCCGTGCATCATTGCCGATACCACTGTCACCATCGGTCTGCCCAAACGCGGGCTCGTGCTGGGCGAAGGCTCGCAGTATGCCGGGCACCTTGTGGTGGCGGATATTGGCTTCCCGGAAGACCTAATGCGGAACCCGGAAATCAAACTACACCTGTTGGACAAAAGCGATGTTGCAGCCGCCCTGCCTCCGCGTTCCTTCGCAGCACACAAGGGCACGTTTGGTGCGTTGCTTGTGATTGCCGGACAGGACGGGATGAGCGGTGCCGCCTATCTCACCTCCGCCTCCGCCCTGCGTTCCGGTTGCGGTATGGTGTACGGCGCTTTCCCGGCAGAGGTGGCGCATGCGCTGGCACCCGTGCTGATGGAAGCCGTAAAAATTCCGCTACCCGGGGCGAGCGGCAAATACCTGACGCAAGAAAGTTGGGATCGACTCGCACCCCACCTGGAAAAGTGCGATGCCCTTGCACTTGGGCCGGGTATCGGCACGCACCACGAAACGTCTCGGCTCGTAGACGAACTAGTTTGTCAGGACATTCCGATGATCATCGATGCCGACGCGCTCAATTGCCTCGGCACACGCGCCGTGTGCCTGGCAAAACGCAACTCACCCATCGTGATGACACCGCACCCGGGCGAAATGGCTCGTATGATCGATGCCCCCGTTGCTGAAGTACAAGCCGACCGCATCGGCATCGCCAGCAAGTTTGCCGTAGATGCAGGCGTGGTGCTTGTGCTCAAGGGCGCGCAAACCGTGATCGCGGCACCCGACGGACGCGTTTTCATCAACCCCACCGGCAACACCGGTCTGGCCAAGGGCGGATCGGGCGATTTGCTCACCGGATTAATTGGCGGATTGCTGGCGCAAGGTTGCACCGGGCTGGATGCTGCCTGTGCGGGCGTTTACCTGCACGGATTTTGCGCAGACATTGCCTCGCGCGAACTTAGCGAGCGTTCCATGCTTGCCACGGATTTGTTGCACTACATTTCCGAGGCGTTTTTGGAAGTGGAACGCGACAACGAAAAATAGAGGGACAAGCGCTCCGGGATGTGAAAGCACCTCATCTCTGCACGTGCAACATCCCAACAGATGACTGTTGAGCAGACCCGTCCGCCCACACAAAAGAGACTCGTGTAACACAATTGCCTGTTGGTTTGGAACACCCAAGCCAACAGGCAATTGTTTTGCAAAAGACACAATATTAATCAGGGAAAATCGGTGACGGGATGTGCTTTAACGCGATAGCATCCTGCCCCGTTTCTTGCGGCATTTCTTCACCTATACCTGAAATATCTGTGCTTAACATCGGTTATAGATTTAGCACGGATATTCCCAGAACCCCAAACGTTAATTTTGATTTTGATGTCACCCGATAATAAAATTCATGGCAATTTTTCATCCGGTTCGGCATACTCAGGCCGCTATTTTTTGCGGAGCAAGATGCCCGCGAACCAGAAAGGCTTCATTCATCATGGCGAAAGAATTTGTCAAAGAACTCACCTCCCAGGCGGAGGATTTTTCTCAGTGGTACATCGACGTTATCCTCAAAACGCAAATGGCGGACTACTCCTGCGTGCGCGGCTGCATGAACATCCGGCCCTATGGCTACGCGCTGTGGGAAAACATCCGCGACGCCATGGACAAACGCTTTAAAGCCACCGGCCATGTGAACGCCTACTTCCCGCTGTTCATGCCGGAGTCCTTTCTGAAAAAAGAAGCCGAGCATGTCGAGGGCTTCGCGCCCGAAGTGCCGTGGGTTACGCATGTCGGTAACGAACCGCTCACGGAGCGTCTCGCCATTCGCCCCACGTCGGAAACCATCATCTGCGCCGCTTACGCCGAGTGGATTCAGTCCTACCGCGATCTGCCGGTGCTCATCAACCAGTGGGCCAACGTCGTCCGCTGGGAAAAACGCACGCGGTTGTTTCTGCGCACCTCCGAGTTCCTTTGGCAGGAGGGCCACACGGCCCACCGTACCGAAGACGAGGCCCGCGAAGAGACCATGAAGATGCTCGAAGTGTACCGCGAGTGTTGCGAGACGGAACTGGCCATGCCGGTGATGTGCGGTCGCAAAACCGAGAAGGAAAAATTTGCTGGCGCGGTCGAGACCTACTCCATCGAGGCACTGTTGAAAGACGGCAACGCGTTGCAAGCCGGTACGTCGCACTTCCTCGGCCAGAACTTTGCCAAGCCGTTTGGGATCAAGTTCCTTGATGAGGACAATACTGAAAAATTCGTTTGGCAGACCAGTTGGGGCGTCAGCACGCGCCTCGTCGGTGGCGTGGTGATGACACATGGCGACGATTCCGGCCTGATTATGCCGCCGCGTATCGCTCCGACACAGGTTGTTATCATCCCCGTTTTCAAGGACGACAGCAAAACGCTCGTGCTCGAAGAAGCCGCGCGCATTTGCGCAGAACTCGAAGCCATCGGCGTGCGCGTCAAGTGCGATGCGCGTGAAGAGTTCCGTCCCGGCTACAAATACAACGAGTGGGAAATGAAGGGTGTGCCGTTGCGCGTCGAGATTGGCCCGAAGGACATCGAAAAGGGCCACGTCGTCATGGTGCGTCGTCTCGACCGTGAGAAGGCGTTCGTTCCCCGCGCCGAACTGAGCGTGCGCATTCCCGAGGCGTTGGCGCGTCTGCAAAAAGACCTGCTCGAAGCCGCGCGCAAGCGTCAGGTGGAGCAAACAACGGAAGTTGCAACGCTGGACGAACTGGCCGAAGCGCTGGAGAAAAAGCGCGGCTTCTTCTGGGCTGGCTGGGACGGCTCCGCCGAAACCGAAGCCGCCGTCAAGGAACGCACCAAGGCGAGCATCCGTAACATTCCGTTCGAGGGCAGCGAACCGACCGCTGGCATGCTGGACTTGGTTTCCGGGAAGCCTGCAAAACATCGCGTATTGTTTGCCCGGGCGTACTAACGGGGAAATAAAGAAGGACTGCACCCCCCTGACTCTCGCAAAGCCGCCAAGAGCGCAAAGAACTACAAAACAAGAAGAGTTTCTATCTTTTGTAGTTCTTTGCGCTCTTGGCGGCTTTGCGAGAGTCAGGGGGGTGTTTTTTGTTTTCAGGGAAAACACTTGACCTGGGTTTTGGTATATTGTATATCAATAAACAGGAGGGCTTTCCCCATGTCCAGCGCAACGGCTTCAAAATTAAACCATTTGGTTCGGAGGGCATTCATGGTAATCGGCACCGCTTTGGTTGCAAGCATTCTCCTCATGGTATTGCTGCTGCTGGGGTGCCAGCGGAAACTGATTTATATGCCGCATGGGTACGAGCCATCCTTTAGAAAAGGTCTGACGCCCGGCGCGGTGGAACTCACGTTTCAAACCTCTTCCGGCAAACAAACCGCGTTCTACGTTCCCTCCTGTCGAGACGCGGCCCAACCTCCCGAAATCTTGTGGGTGTGTTTTCATGGCAATGGTTCGCTGTCGTTGGACTGGCTGGATACCATAGAAAAAGTCAAAAAGCCCGGCGTGGGTTTTTTACTGGTGGATTATCCCGGTTACGGCATTAACCCGGGAAAACCGACGCGCCAGTCCATCGCCGAAACATCCGATGGCGCGTTGCAAAGTTTAGCGCTCCACTACAAACTCAACGTAACCGATTTGGAATCGCGCATGAATGTGCTGGCGTTTTCAATTGGAACCGGTACGGGGCTGGATTTTGCCGGACGGCATCCGGTCAAAGTGGTGCTTTTGCTGGCCCCGTTTACCAGCCTGCTCGATATGGCGCAGCGTCAGGTCGGCTGGCCGCTGTGTTATCTGTTGCTGGATCGTTACGACAATGCGGCGCGGCTGAACGAGTTGGCGGCGCGATCTCCGCAACCTAAGGTAGTTTTATTTCACGGTGAAGTGGATGACGTCATCCCGTTTGAAATGGGGGAAAAGTTGGCGGCGCAACATCCCGATATGATTACGTTTTGTCCCGCGCCGCGGGTGGATCATAACAATTTGCCCGATGCGGTGGGGCCTGTGTTGCAACAATATTTTAATGCGGAAAAGTAGCGTCTGCTTCGCAACCGTCTATCAAAAACTTAGCCACGGATGAACACGGATACACACAGATACTGCAAAACCAAAAAACTTTCTGAACATGGATCAACAGAATGCACAGGATTTTTCTTTTCTGGCCTATCCTGTCAATCCTGTTCATCCATGTTCAGAAATCTTTTGAAGTTCTCTTCGCATAACCCCTTCCATCGATTTTACAAACCTGTTACACTCTTTGGTGTTCCAGCGTGGTAAGGTAAGTTTTGGGGGGAGACGGTTGGTTAGATCGGACAGATCGGTCGTCCCCAGCCGGTCTGTCCGAGGTTTTGCCGAAGTTTAATTCCTGTAGCAAGGAGTGAGAGCCATGAATTCCCGACGCTTGTCTTTTTTGATTATGGTGTGCGCGTTTGTTCTCGGAAGCGCGAGCGCATTTGCGCAGGGTATTTTGCAACTGCATACCCCCGGAACGATTGAGCGGATTATTATCGAGCCGGGACATCCGACGATTATGCCACCTCCCATCGTTCGTCCGCCCCAGCCGATCCAACCCGCCGAACTGGTGAAGTTGGAGGCGAAGGTGGAAATCGACGACTTGGTAGCGCGTACCAGTATCGACCAAAGTTTTCGTAATCCGAACAACACCCGACTTGAAGGGCTGTATCTGTTTCCGCTGCCGCCCAACGCGGCGGTGAAAGACCTGAGCCTTTACATTGATGGCAAAGCGGTGAAAGCCGAGGTGTTGGAAGCGGCGAAGGCGAAGAAAATTTACGAGGACATTGTGCGCTCCATGCGCGATCCGGCGTTGCTGGAATACGTTGGAACCGATCTGGTTCAGCTGCGGATTTTTCCGATTGAGCCGGGGCAGACGCGGCGCGTGCAATTCGCGTACAGCCAGGTGATGAAACGTGAGTTTGGACTGTGCGGATACACGCTGCCGTTGGTGCCGACGAATGCTGCCGCGCAACCGATTAAGGAACTGGTGGTCACTGGCGAGATCAAGTCGTCTGTGCCGATTGCGTCCTTGTACTCGCCGACGCACCCAGTAGATTTTGTGAAAAAGGACGGTGGCAAAAGCGCCAAGTTTTCGATGGAGGCGAATGGCAAAGTTCCCGAGTCGAATTTGAAAATTTTTGTTGGCGTGAGCGAGAAGGAAGTGGGTGCGGGATTCACGGCGTATCGCAAGGGCGAGGACGGTTATTTCCTTGTGGTGCTGTCACCGCGTGACGATCTGAAGGACAGTGCGCCGTTGGCGAAGGACGTGGTATTTGTGCTCGACACGTCCGGCTCGATGAGCGGCGACAAAATCAAACAGGCGAAAAAGTCGTTGGAGTATTGCTTGAACGCGCTGCATCCGAAAGACCGTTTTAATATCGTGCGCTTTAGCACGGAAACCGATTTGTTTGCGAAGGAACTGGTCGAGGTGTCGGACAAAACGCGCAAGGACGCACGGGAGTTTGTGGGTAAGTTTGATGCTGCGGGTGGCACGGCAATTCAGGCCGCGTTGCAAGCCGCGTTGCAAAATAAGTCGGATGCGGAGCGTCCGAGCCTGATCGTTTTCCTGACGGACGGCATGCCGACGGTGGGCGAGACGAACATTGAAAATATTGAGAAGGAATTTGCCAAACAAAACGCGGGGCGTGTGCGGCTGTTTACGTTCGGCATCGGCAACGATGTGAATACCAAGTTGTTGGACAAACTGGCGGATAACAACGGCGG
>DNPO01000287.1 GCA_003501375.1 Candidatus Sumerlaeota bacterium
ACGCTTTTAGAGGTTATTGCCCAAAGCCAAAGGGAATGGTGGCGGTTACATAATCTTCTTTGATCGATAAGGGAAACGGGTCGAGTCTCGCGGTTTTTTGGACGGCATCAACGGCATATCTGTCAAAAGAGGCTTTACCAGTGCCTTTGCCGGGGACAACGCGCACATTGGAAAGCGTTCCATCACGGGCAATGCGGAATTCGACGATGCATTCGACCGGTGCAACGGTTGCCATGTTTTGGGGAAGGATGAAGTTGGCCTGAAAAAGCGCACGGGCTTTGATGCAATACTCTTGCGGGAATTGAACATCCGCCGCCAAACCGGGTATGGACGGGGGAGGTGCTGAGATTCCGCCGTCCGTGAAGCCCGCACCGAGGACGGGAAGCAAATGGCTGGGATTGGTTTTTGAAACGATATCGCTGGGGAGAAGCGAGGTGTCTGGTGTCCGTTTGGGTTGCGCTGCGGCAACGGCTATTTTGAACGGTTTCGTTTCTGCTACTTTTGTGGAGCGCGCGGGCGTTGCCGTTGGGGCGCTTTTCGGTGTCAGTTGGGGCGTTGTTTCCGCGAGGGATTTATAGAGCATTGCTTCATCCACCACGGGCAACGGTGTGGGGTTGACCATTGCCGGAAGCGGCGTGGGCGGCGGATTGTTGATGCAAATATCGAGGTCGGGATCGCCGATTGTGTTTTTCGTTGCATCCGGGAAATCGAGTATAATTGGCCCCCCGGGGCTGCTGATTCCAATGGTAATTGTTTTATGGAGGATGGGAATGAAGGCCATTCCGAACAGCAGTGCAAAAGCGGTGGTGTGCGCCAGGGCGGAAAAGGTGAGCGGGATGCGGTAGGATTGGGATTTTGGGTATTGTCGCAACATGGTGGCAGAGACCTTGTTTATGAATCGCAGGAGGATTTATAAAACAGATACCTTTGTTGGTAGTATAGGCCGGGAGTCATATTTTCCAGGTCGCCGCCAACGAATGTATTCCTATCACATGCCGGGGTGATTGTCTTTTGTTTTTATAGGAAAACATCAGCCACAAAGCGCACAAAGAAAAAATTCACGATCTTTTCTTTGTGCGCTTTGTGGCCACGCTTTTAGAGGTTATTGCCCAAAGCCAAAGGGAATGGTGGCGGTGATATGGTCGGCTTTAAACGTGTCTGGGAGGGGCGGTAGTGGTTCGAGTTTGGCGGATTTGCGGACGGCTTCCAGCGCGTAATTGTCGAGGAAGGGTTTGCCGGTGCCTTTGCCTGGGACGACGCGGACATCATACAGGGTTCCATCGCGCTTGATTTTGAATTCCACTACGCAAGTGGTGGCAGCAATGGTTTGCAGATTTTTCGGGAGGTTGAAGTTCATACGGAATAGGGCGCAGGCGGCATCGCGGTATTCGCCGGGCAGATTAATGTCGGCACTGAGTCCAAAACTGGCTGCGGCGTCTTCACCTCCGGTGAGTGAGCCTTTTCCGGTAGCAGGGCGGTAGCCGTTGGTGGGATTCGTGTTATTGTTGGCGCTGCTGGAGTCCGAAAAGTCATCGGGGAGCAAATTGTTTTTCTTGTTGGGCGTACCTGTTGCTTTGGCTGTGGTGGTTGCCACGGCTTTGGGCGTGCTTGCTGGGGTGGCGGTTGTAATCGGTTTGACGGGAGTTGGCTCCGGTGTTTTCAGCACGGACTTCGGTGTGGGCATGGGAGTTACGGTGGCCGTTGGCTTGGGCGTGAGTTTGGGCGTCGGTGTAGGAGTAACGGGTGTCGGGGGGTGAAGTTCGCTGTCGTCCGGTGTGGGCAGAGGTGTTGGTACGGGAGTGGGGGCAGGCGTCGGTTTGGGCGGGGGCGGCGGATTATTGATTTTAATTTGTTTATCCGGATCGCCCTGGCGCTCTTTGTGCGGGGTGCCCGTAAACTCAGTGACCGTGATGGAAGTCCCGGTAAAACCGATCGTGGGCTCCTTGGGGCCTAAGGGGATAAGGCCCAATCCGACCCCGATCAGAAAACTGAATGCGGTTACGTGCGCCACGATGGAGAAAATGACGGCGAGGCGGTACGACGTGGAGGTTTTGTTCTGCGTCAGCATAGTTTTTAACTGCTTTTATTATAGACCGTACAGGGGCGAAATACACGAAAAAACAGGGGGTGACCGGGTTGCGAAATGTCCGGTTTTTCGCGTGCTGTACGGCGCAAAGTTGTTGCGTTATTTTTTCTTATCGATCGGTTTTTTAGGGTCTGTCTTATCTGTTTTGGCAGCGGCGGCTTTGTCGTCACTTCGGGTGCTGATGCCAATGTTGCTGACTCCGCCCGCTTTGATGGCGGCCATTGCCCGGACGAAGGTTCCGGCGAGGCTGTCCTGATCGGTATCCACAATGACGTTGAGCGGATTTTTTTCGTCGTGATCTTCGTTCATCGTGTGAATTTTTGCTTCGAGGTCCTTCATCTCCACCCGTTCGCCTTTGTCCGGTCCGCCACCGTAGGTCAGAATGATGGTTTCAATGGTATCGGTTACATTGGCTTTTTCGATGCTGACCTGGACGGTTTTCTTGGGGTCTTTGGGGGGGAGGGGATCGGTTTTACTGGAGACTTTAGGGGTATTGACCTTGATACCCGCATTCATTTGGGGCGCGACGACCATGAAGGTGATCAGGAGCAGGAACGCGGTGTCGAGCAGATTGGTCACGTTGATGTCGGACATCAGGGTGAGTTGTTTTCGGTGGCGCTGTATCATATAAGAACCTTTTAACTACAGGCAATAGGGCTGGTTAAATTTCGTGTTTGAGCAACTGCTTCTGGATGATGTTGGAGAGTTCGAGTGCGAAGGAGTCCATGCGGCTGGTGAGGCTCTGTACGCGTGAGGTGAAGTAGTTGAAGGTGATGGAGGACGGAATGGCAACGAGCAGGCCGCCGACGGTAACGGTCAGAGCGGTGGCGATGCCAGGCCCGAGGGCGGCAATACCTTTATCACCAAGGCTGCTGAGGTCACCGAACATGCCCATGATACCCCAAACGGTTCCGAAGAGGCCGATGAAGGGGCTGGCATTGGTGGCAACGGCAAGGAAGATCAGGCCGCCTTCGAGACTGGCGATTTCATTGGAGATGGTACGCTCAAAAATACGCTCAACGCCTGCTTTGGCGACTTCGGCGCGTTGGCTGTCGCTGAGTTTGTAGCCGAGTTTATACCAGTCTTCGATTTCGAGTTCCAGATAGCCTTCGCGGAGGATTTGGGCGAGGGGGCTGTCGGGATAGGCAGAGGTTTGGCGATATGCGTCTTCCAAACTGGCGCTGCGGGCCATGCACTCGTTGACAAATTTGTTGCTCTGGCGAACGGCGGCACCGATCTGAAGGTATTTGTAGATGATAATTGACCAGGTGATGATGGAAAAGACGAGCAGAATGCAGAGGCAGGCCTTACCGACGACGTCGGCGTCCATGATCATTTTGATGATGTCAACGCCGAGCCAGGTTTTCAGATTGCTGGTGGGGCTGGTTTTGGCAGCATCAGCCAAGGCGGTTGTTGCGGCTGCGGTGGTGCTGGCGGCTTCCTGAGCAAAGAGCGGGGCGGCCAAAAGAGCGATAGCGAGCAACGGAAGGGCTACTTTGGGGAGAAATTGGCCAAAAAAACGGCTGGCCAAGGTGGGTTGAAGCAGCGTGGGGCGGAAATTAACGGTGTTGTTCATGATTTTTCGATTCCGATGAAGTCACAGAGTGTTTCAAAATCATCCAGGGATTGGTATTGGATTTCGACCTTGCCGGTACTGTTGTTGACCGGGCGGATGTAGACCTGCAAGCCGATTTTCATCGACATTTCTTCTTGTAAATTGCGCATCTGCACCTCTATCGTTTCCGATTTAGGCGGTTTGGGCTTGTTTTCGGCCGTCAGGCGTTTGGCTGTAGCCTCTGCTTCGCGGACGGAAAGCCCTTTGGTGACGATCAAATTGCGTAAATTGCGTTGTTTTTGGGGTTCCGGGATGGAAAGAATGGCGCGAGCGTGGCCAGCGGTGAGGCGACCTTCGAAAAGGTCTTCCTGAACATCAAGGGGCAACTGGAGCAGACGGAGGGAGTTGGCGACGGTGGAACGTTTCTTTCCGACGCGGGTGGAGACCTCTTCTTGGCTCAGGGTGAACTGATCCATGAGCGATTTGAAGGCGCGTGCCTCTTCCATCGGGTTCAGATCGGCGCGCTGCAGGTTTTCGACGATGGTGATCTCCATCGCCT
>DNPO01000143.1 GCA_003501375.1 Candidatus Sumerlaeota bacterium
CGCAGCAACATCGTCGGCAAACCGATGGCGTTGTTGATGCAACGTAAGGGCAAAGGCGCAGACGCCACTGTTACCGTGGTGCATTCGCGCACACCCGACCTGAAAGAAGTTTGCCGCTCGGCGGATATTTTGATCGCGGCGATTGGTCGCCCGGAAATGTTTACGGCGGAATATGTCAAGCCCGGTGCCGTGGTCATCGACGTGGGAATCAATCGCGTGGAAGACGCGTCTAAACCAAAGGGGTATCGGCTGTGCGGCGACGTGGATTTTGAAAGCGTGAAGGAGGTTGCTTCAGCCATTACGCCCGTTCCCGGCGGGGTGGGACTGATGACGGTCGCCATGCTGATGACCAACACGTTAGAAGCCGCCAAGCGCAAAGCGGGCTGGATAAAATAAACGAGAGTGGCTACTTACTGATAAACTCTTCTTAGTTTGCTATCTGTTCAGAACCATTATCACTGAAAAGCAACTTTCTTATCCCTGCGGGATGTATATCAAACAGCATACGCATATATGACAAAGCCTTTGGGTAGCGCGTGGTCAGATTGCCCTGAACCGCACGCTACCCAAGGGCAGGCTGTTTCTTGTTGCTTTCAAAATTAATCCAGCAAATAAGGATACCCATTGTTGAGTTTGCTGAAAAGTCCCTCAAAAGCTCCTCAAAGTATAGGTATTTTCTTTGTATGATTTTTTCTTGCCATCCAGTTCCAAACTAACTTTCAATCCACGCTCACTCGGATTTGTTCCTGCAGAACGCCAGCCCCCAGGATTTGCGCCATCGCCCCCACGAAATTACGCCTTTTCTGTCTCGCTCAATTCCACCTTTTTCCGACATTCAGCGCGTGCTTTTTCCTTCCGTAAATCGCCATGTTCCTTACCCGGGGGTGGCACCGGCAGGCGCGACTTGGGTGGGCGGGGAATTTTTTTCTTTCCCATAATTCCATCCTCTTTCAATAATGCTGAAATGAAACGTTGCGCATGCAAACTGCGCGATTGTTTGCATCAAGATAACGTACGCCATCGCCAGGAACCACCCGACCAATGCGTGTGATGCGTGTTTTGCGTTTGCCTGTGGCACGCGCTACTTTGTCTAACCAACAACTTTCGTCTTGTGATGACGTAAAAAGTAATTCATAATCCTCCCCACCCCAAAGCGCAAATTCTTCTGGTTTTAACGGCAAGGCGGGAATTAAATGCTTGAGCGTGGAAGAAATGGGCAGGGCGGATAAAGAGACCTCAAACCCGCAAGCGGATGCCGCCGCCATGCGCGGCAGATCGGTACCGAGACCGTCACTCAAGTCCATCATCGCGCCTTCGCAGTGGTGCGCAATCGCGATACCCTCGAACACCCGCGCCCGCGGTGACTGGTGCTTCCGAATCAGGGCTTCGCGCTCCTTGGTACCTCCCGCTAATTGGGAATCACGCAGCAGGTGCAATCCCGCACCAGAATCGCCCAACGTTTCCGTCACATACAAAAACTGTCCGGGTTTTGCCTGAGAACGCAAAGCAAGCGGAGCCTTCCCTTCACAATATCCCCCTGTGGCAATGTTGATAACAATGTGTTCGGAACGGACGCAATCACCACCCAAACAAACCGCACTGTAAGGAGCCAATGCTTTTTTCAAGCCCCGATAGAACGAAAAAACCCAATCGAGTTGCAATTTGCCCGGCAGTCCAAGCGACACCAAAACCCACGCCGGCCAAGCACCCATCGAAGCCAAATCACTCAAATTAACCTCAGCGGCTTTGCGCCCCAGTTGTTCGGGCGGATGCTCCGAAAAGAAGTGCGTTCCTTCCACGAGCATATCCGTGGTAAGCGCTTGCGGAGTAGCGGCACGCGCCTGCACCACTGCGGCATCGTCGCCGATTCCCGCCAGCAACTTCCACTTGGCCCAACTTGGCACACTCTTCGACCGTTCGGTTGGACGCGTCCAAGCCGCAATGCGTCGGACCAATTCGTTTTCGCCGACTTCACGCAGGAGCATTTTTTCAGACGCCATGTTCCCGCCTCGCGTCGGTGAATTTTTCCTGAAACTTTTGGAGTTGAACAACAGGGTTTTCTGTGCGGCTGATTGCCGAAATAACCGCTGCATTTTTGCATCCCGTGGTAAGCACTTGATCAATGTTTTCAAATGAAATACCACCAATCGCCACCTGTGGCAATCGGCTATGTTCCGCCGCCCACGTGAGCAGTTCCAACCCAGTAACTGGCGACGCATTCAGTTTGGTAGTGGTCGGAAAAACGGGGCCTACCCCGATGTAATCCACGGGTTCATTTTGCGCAGCAAGAATCTGTTCCCGGTTGTGGGTTGAAAGTCCGAGTATGCGCTCGGTACCGATAATCTTCCGCGCCTCCGTGGGTGACAGATCGTCCTGCCCGACATGCACCCCGTCGGCATCCAGTTCGACGGCAAGTTCCGGGCGATCGTTCAGAATGAACAAAGCCTTGTGCGCCCGCGTGAGACGTCGCACTTCGCGTCCCAAGGCTTTCAATTCCACTTCCGACAGATGCTTGACGCGCAACTGGATCAGGCGCAATCCCACAGCCAGGGCGCTTTCCAGAAAAGGAAGGAACGTCCCGCGCGCAATCATCTCCTCGTCGGAGATCAGGTAGAGTCCACTGTTCGTAAAACAAATAGAGTTGGTATGATGAAGAATTGTCATGCCCCCAACGTAGCAGAGGCAATTCTGAAAAGCAAATACTTACAAAAAACAGATCGTCCGGTTCTGTCTGATCAAACAGAACCGGACGCGGTTACCTCACCATCAATCTATTTCCCTTTTGGGGGGACAACGCCCTTCCATTCCTTGACCGTATCGATAATCGTCTGTCTCAAGTCATCGTCGCGACGGTCAATCTGGTCGCCACCCACCTGCAAACGACGCAGAAGCCCCTTGGCCGTATAACTGTTGGTCGCCAGGGTATAGAAGGGTTTTTCCTCGGTAAACGTCGCCCCCTTCTTCAGCACCTTCTCTATCTCATCCTTCTTCAATTTAAAAATTACAATCGTATTATCAAATGGACATACGTTGTAAATGTCACGGATAAGAATCGTACCAGCCTTGATACCAGTTCGGGTTCCGCCCTCTTCCTGCAAAGCAAAATCGGTTTTGAATTTTGACTTCAGCACGGTCTCAATAAAACGGCTGGTGCGCTCTTGCGACAAGGATTTTTCGCAATGGCCGATTTCCACATCCACCACGGACGAGACCTTATCTTCCCACAGTTTAACACGTTTCGCCACTTCCGCATCTGGTTCCAACCCCTTTACCGGGATGGAAACTAATTCTCCGCTCGAAGTTGTCACCCGATGCGTTTTGGGGTCAAGTGCCAATTCTACCCGGCCTACATATTGTCCCTTGCTACCTGCCTGAACGACCAGCGTCTTGCCAACGCGCACGGGTTCCTTTAAAACCGTATGGCTGTGCCCCCCCACAATGACGTCAATGCCTTGCACTTTCGATGCCAGTTTTTCATCCTCTTCGACGCCCAAGTGACTGAGTAATACGATTACATCACAAGAACCACGCAATTCCTTGAGTTGCTTTTCCACAATGCGCTGCGGCGCGGAGACCTTCAGGGCCTCATCCGTAATCGACTCAGTAGTGGTTGCACCAATAACACCGATGCGAATTCCATTCACGGTAAAAGTCTTCGTGGCCGCAGGAGCAAACAAGCCCTTGTTCACCAGGAAAACCGTCCCGGAAATAATGGGGAATTTGGCAGTTTCGAGATATTTCTTTGCCACTTCCACGCCATTGTCAAACTCATGATTACCAAAGGTCGCAACATCGATGTCCATATAATTCAAGATATCGAAAATCGGCACGCCCTTGTAAATCGTGCTCACGGCTGATCCCTGCACCATATCTCCGGCGCACATAACGAACACATCCTTGCGAGTGGTTTTTTCCTGCTTGATGTAAGATGCCACATTGGCAAATCCCCCCGTGCCATCCTTCAGCGGCATCAGTTGCGCGTGTAAGTCGTTCACGTGTAAAATTTCCAGACTTGTCCCCGCTTTAGCATTGGGGGTTTCAACGTCCGTTTGCGCGCAGGCCACCAAGTTGGATACAAGAAAAACCGCCACCAAGAGCAAATTTCGAAAACGCTTCATAAAACACCTCACTGTATTTGGGGTTAACGACGTTCATAAACTCTGACCGTCCATTGCATCTCGTGCTCAAGATACCGACCTGCTGCGGAAAAAACACGTGAAAAATTGATGAAAAAACGCCCATGCAACTATGTGGGATGCCCAAAAACAAAAGACACCGCAAAATCTGCGGTGTCTTTTGTTTTTATGAGATTATCCCAACACATCGAGATTAGGGGTGCATGGGACGGGGGCCAGCAGGGCCAGCGCCACCAGGGCTGGAAACTGGAGCACGCCCCCCACCAACACCAGCAGGGCCGCCGGGGCCACCAGGCCCGCCGCCGCCAATGAACGGGCGTGGGGCGTCATGGCCAAGTCGCTGGGGATGACCACGGTGTGGAATGTGACCAGGCCAGTGATTTCCGTGTACCCAAATGTGTCCATCCCACCAGTAATACATGGAGACGCCGGGGTCAAAATACACGTTCACATCCGGGTAGAATTCAACCTCCGCTGTTTGTATCTCAACGGTTGGTACGCGAGCGCTAATAACGCACCCGGTCATCCCCAGCGACAAAACGGAAAGTGTGCTAGCAGCCAACAGAGACTTCACAATAATCTTCTTCATTTTTTCTTCTTCCTTTCCCGGATTTTCCGGTTTACCTATACAATCAAGATTCCTGCTTTCAACTTATTTATGCTTGGACTTCGGTGTCGGAGTTGGGGCGGCAGCATCAGTATCCGCGCCAGCGCCCTTGGTCACATCGCCAGCGCCCTTGGTCACATCGCCAGCGCCCTTTGTTGCATCGCTCACCACTGGAGTCGCAGTGACGGGTGACGATTTTTTGGAAGAGGAACGCGCAGATGACGCATTGTCATCAGAATCCGCAGCGCCGCTCGATTTAGAAGACTTGGCCGATGTATCCGACTTGCTGGAGGATTTGGAACTGTCGCTTGCAAAAGGATCGGAAACCGGGGCCGACTTCGTCTTTCCTGTTGACGCAAAGGGGTTGCTTGCCTCAGAACTCGTAGCCTCGGAAGCCGAGGATTTGCTTCGAGAGGATTTGCTGGAAGAATCGGATGCACTCGCAGCCTTGGGCGTAGACACCGCCTTGGGGCTGGAAATATCGTTCGACTCGTCCGCTGTTGCGGGCTTGATGCGACGACTACTGGCCTTGCTGCTACCCGTTTCCGAAGCAGGAGTTGCATCGGTTGCTGTTGAAGATTTAACACGTCCCGGCGCAACCAACTTAGCACTCGCGTCTGAGCCAGTCGTTGAATCAGTTGCGGCTTTTACATGCCCCGGAGCAACCGACTTCGCATTAGTACCTGCTGCATCTGAAGCCGCGGTTGCATCCGAAGCAGTGGAAGACTTCGTATGCCCCGGAGCGACCGATTTGGCACTGGTACCCGTATCAGACTTGGCACTGGTACCAATCGCATCTGAAGCAGTTGTCGCATCGGTTGCGGTCGAAGCCTTGCCACGCGGAGAAGCAATACGGCCAGTTGGGGTTGCAGTGGATTGCGCTGCAGAATCCGTTGCATCCGTTTTCTTGGCACCGCTCAAAGCCTTGGCTGCATCTACATTTCCCTTCGGAGAAGTCGAGGACTTGGCAGAAGAATCGCCCGTCGTCTGGTCAGTGGTAGTCGCCGCAGACTTGGAGCCGCGCGGAGAAGTCAGATGGCCAGTCGCTGCACCCGTCGATTCCGTAGCATCCGTCGTGCCAGCCTTGACACCCGCTGCAGCCTTGGTTGTATCCGCAGCAGCATCCGACTTGACTACCTTGCCGCTCTGATCCAGTGTCGGAGGTTTCACGCGGCCTGCTTTACCGGTTGTGGCAGCGGGAGTTTCGGTTGCAGTGGACGCAGCACCAGTTGCGCTATCCGTTGCACCTACTTTGGCCGATGCTCCAGCCGGAGATGTGGTCAAGGGTTTTGTAATATCGTTCTTACCAACATGCTTACCAGCATCAGGCGTTCCAGCAGCAGAAGGGGTAGCAACACCAGCAGCCCCCGCTTTACCTGTGGAAGAGAAACCAGTCTTAACGGTACCCGTATTCAAAGAAATCGGATCGGCTTTTACCGGCTTGGTTTTCAGCGCTTTAGTTTGCATCGCCGCTGTTGCCACAGGGGCATTCACTTTGTCCGCAGCAACAATCTTGCTGGTCATGACCGGGGCAGTCACTTTCGCCTGAGCCACGGGCGTATGAGCAGCCACAGCCGTTGCACTCTGGCGAACTGCCGCAACCTGTACCGGCGCAGCAGGAGCCTGATTGATAACCGTATAGTTATTCTGAATACGATTGACAACGGTCGTTACAGGTTTGTTTACCACAGTCGTATTGGTGTAGTTGTAACGGTTCGCATTGGTGTTATAGTTGTTAATAACCGTGTTATTCACAATCGTCGAGGATTGGTAATTGTTAATGATCGTTGTGCGATTCCTGTCCTCGTGATGACGGTGGTGCGAATAATCTCTATTCCCCCAATAATCGCCCACGCTTACAACAACCAGGCTATCTACGTAGGCAAAACCACCAAGATTCACCTGCACCAACGGCATATCTGCCACTACGACTGTGTCATAGACACCGCCCCAATGGTGATGGCTGTAGAAGCGCTCGCGCGGAGCCAGCGGGACCCAGCCAACATAGCCTTCACGGTGTACCCAGGAAACACGTCCGGGCGTCCAGGAGAACCCAACGTCAAGCAACAGTGGCGCAACCTCGACATCTACCGTCGCGCGAACAACAGGAGGCGCCCAGTACCAGCGGGAACCAATACGCACCCAATTGCCATAGTGGTGCGTCATATAACCAAAGCGTTCCGCGGGAACCCAGACCTGATCGCCATTCCATACCACCCAACGGCCAACGCTGAAGGGAGACCAATCGGCCTCAACAACAGTGGGACGCCAGAAAACGCGCTCGGCTCCATCATAACTGACACGTTCCCACGCACCGTTTTCTTCCAGCGTATAGGAATCGTACTGCAAGGCGGGAGGCAGGTATTTGCTGGACTGGCCACGTTTTGCATTTTTTTCCGTCCAAAACGTTTCGCGTGCCGTATTCCAATGGTCCCATTCCTCATCCACGTTTCCGTCGCCAGAGCCAACCTGCTGGGCATCAGCCAAAATTGAAGGCTGAGCAACTTCAACATCATAACGCCCTGTGGTGCCCTTGTGAACAAAGGAGACTTTACCCTTGATCGCAATCACTTCGACCGATGTGTCACCAACATACAGGTCAAAAGAGGTGTCAGGATTGGCGAGAACATAACCAAAATCAGTGGTTACCTTGAGCAAGCCATCGTCATCCTTGTTCTGAAAACGCGCCACACCGGAAGCCATATCGATTTCGGTGTAATCGTTCTGGATGGCAATAAACTGAATCTGCGTGCTATCGCCGAGGCGCACCCAAGCACCGTTGGGCGCAATAAGTTCTGCCTTGGACTCTTTGCCGGTGAACAACGTATCGCTCTTGTTGTAGGACGCATCCTGTACCACTGCGACCCAATCCTTCGTATCCGGGATGTAGGTTAGCAGACTGCCTTCCACATCATAAACGCGCCCCACCACGGACGGCGGAGTTGCCGCTTCCTCTGCCAACGCCCAATCCGACCAGATTGCGGATACGGACAGGCAAAGAGCGGTTACCACCCATAATGCCATTGTCATCTTCTTTTTCATGATTGTTGTTTCCTTGAGAGTGCCATTCTCTCTTC
>DNPO01000477.1 GCA_003501375.1 Candidatus Sumerlaeota bacterium
GCAAGGGCACCAAGGTGTTTGCGCTGTCGGGCAAGGTGGTTCGTACCGGTCTGGTGGAAGTCGCAATGGGTACCAAAGTGCGCGACATCATCTTCAGCATCGGCGGCGGCATTGCCAAGGGGCGCACCTTCAAAGCGGTTCAGATGGGTGGGCCTTCCGGCGGTTGTATTCCCACGTCGCAACTGGACATCGACATTGACTATGAGTCGCTCAAGACCGTGGGCGCGATGATGGGTTCCGGCGGGATGGTCGTCATGGATGACAAGAACTGCATGGTCGATGTGGCCAAGTTTTTCATGGACTTTATCCAGCGCGAGAGTTGCGGTAAGTGCATCCCCTGTCGCGAGGGTACGCGTCGCATGTTGGAAATTTTGCAGCGTATTACGCGTGGCCGTCGTAATGAAAAAGGCGTCGAGGCGTTGGAGCGTTTCCAGGGCGTGCTGTACCTGAAGCGTTTGGCGCAGGTGATTCAGGACACCAGCCTGTGCGGGCTGGGGCAGACGGCTCCGAACCCTGTGCTGAGCACGTTGCGCTGGTTCCGCGATGAGTACGAAGAGCACATTTACGACCGGCATTGCCGTGCGGGGGCCTGTACGGAACTGTTGAATTATACGATTGATTCTGAGAAGTGTACGGGTTGTACGGCGTGTGCGCGCAAGTGTCCGTCGAATGCAATTATGGGCAACCCGAAGACGCCACACTACATCATTCCCGACAAGTGTATCGGTTGCGGTACGTGCGTGGATGTGTGCCGCTTCGGGGCTGTTAAGGCGGAGTAAAGAAATAGGGATGAGGGATGAAAGAAAGGGATGAGGGCAGAGGGATGAAAACGGATTGTCAGTTTTTTATTTTTCCCCTCTTGCCTCTTTCCATCAGTAACCGAAACATCAACCGTTACGCAGTTTCATCCCTCTGCCCTCATCCCTTTCTCACGATTTCCCCATTTTTTTGACATCAACCAAGAAGAGGGTTTTCCCATGACAACGATAGAGGTAAATGGCAAGCAGGTGGAAGCGAAGCCGGGTGAGATGCTGCTGACCACGCTCAACCGTGCGGGCATCAAGGTGCCGACGCTTTGTAATCTGGAAGACTTGTTCCCCACGGGCGCGTGCCGCATGTGCGTGGTGGAAGTGGAGGGGCAGCGCAATCTGGTTCCCAGTTGTGCATTCCCCGTGGCTGAAGGTATGAAGGTGAAAACGCACAGCGACCGTACGTTGCGCGCGCGTAAAACCATTATTGAGTTGTTACTGTCGAACCACCCGGACGATTGCCTGTACTGCGTGCGGAGTGGCAGTTGTGAACTGCAAACGTTGGCTCAGGAACTGGGCGTGCGGCAGCGTCGCTATGCCGGGCGTAAGAGTTCGTACAAACTGGACCTTTCCAACCCGTCCATTGTGCGTGATCCTGAGAAGTGCATCCTGTGCGGCAAGTGTGTGCGCGTGTGTGAAGAGGTGCAGGGTGTTTGCGCAATTGACTTTGCGGGACGCGGCAGCAAGGCGACCGTTTGCACGGCGTTTGATGAGGGTTTGAATGTTTCGAGTTGCATCAACTGCGGTCAGTGTATTCGCGTGTGCCCCACGGGTGCGTTGCGCGAACAGAGCAGCGCCAAGCAGGTAATGAGCGCGTTGCACGATCCGCAAAAAATCGCGGTGATTCAGCATGCGCCGTCTGTTTCGGTTACGATTGGCGAGGAGTTCGGCATCAAGCCGGGGGTGGATGTGGCGGGTGTTCTGACTGCCGCGTTGCGTCGCTTGGGCTTCAAGCGCGTATTTGACACGAGTTACAGCGCCGACCTTACCATTATGGAAGAGGCGTCCGAACTGGTGCATCGCGTGAAGACTGGTGGCGTGTTGCCGATGATGACCAGTTGTTCTCCGGGCTGGATCAAGTTTGTCGAGCAGTACTACCCCGATTTCATCGATAATCTGTCCACCTGCAAAAGCCCGCAGCAAATGCTGGGCGCGATGATTAAGAGTTATTTTGCTCGGAAGGAAAATCTGGATCCATCCAAAATTTATAGCGTTGCCATTATGCCCTGCACCGCGAAAAAGTTCGAGATCACGCGTCCCGAGATGTCCGAGCATGGAGTGTCGGACATCGACGCGGTTTTGACAACTCGGGAAATTGCTCGCATGATTCGTCAGCACGGACTCGACTTGAGCAATATGGAGCCAGAAGAACCTGATCTGCCGTTTGGTGAGCGTAGCACGGCGGGCAAGTTGTTTGGCGCTACGGGTGGCGTGATGGAAGCGGCGGTTCGTACGGCATATCACATGTTGACGGGCGAGGAATTGGGTGAGTTAAAAATCCAGGCGCTGCGCGGTTTCAAGGGGCGCAAGGAAGCCACGGTGGAAATCGCTGGCATTAATGTTGGCGTTGCAGTGGTGAGTGGTTTGGCCAATGCGCGCGCGTTGTTGGAAGAAATCAAGGCCGGACGCAAAGACATTCACTTTATCGAAGTAATGACGTGTCCTGGCGGTTGCGTGAACGGTGGGGGACAGCCTTTGTGCGCAAACATGGAATCGATCAAGGCGCGTATGCAGGCCCTGTATAACATTGATCGCGATGGGCCGATTCGCACCTCGCACAGCAACTCGGCGGTTCAGCAACTCTACAAGGAGTTTTTGGGCGAGCCGTTGGGCGAGAAGAGTCATCATCTGCTGCACACGCACTACGCCAAGCGCGAAGTGGTGCTGTAAGAATTAGGAATTAGGAATTACGAATTAGGAATGCAAAGACAACCCCGTCCGCTCTTCCTGGTTCGTAATTCCTAAGCGTCAAGCGCTTTCAATTCCTAATTCCTAATTCCTAATTCGTAATTGGTTTTCCATGCGTCATCGCAACAACAGTCCCATGATCACCACCATCAAGGAACGGTGCCGCGTGTGCTATTCCTGCGTGCGGGATTGTCCTGCGCGTGCCATTCGGATCGCGGATGGTCAGGCGGAGGTGATTCCGGCGCGTTGCATCGGGTGCGGCAACTGTGTGCGTGTGTGCAGCCAGCGGGCAAAACGCGTGCTGGATGGTACGGGAGATGTACGGGACTTGCTGGCTTCAGGCGCTCCCGTGGTGGCGATTGTTGCACCAAGTTTTCCCGCGGAGTTTGTGGATGTTGCACCGCAAGTCGTGGCAGGCATGATTCGCGCGATGGGGTTTGACTATGTGGTGGAAGCGGCGTTTGGCGCAGATTTGGTGGCATGGCGCTACCGCCGCCTGATGAGTGAAAATCCCGAAACACGGTATATTTCGACAACGTGTCCGGCGGTGATCGGGTTTGTGGAACGGTACCTGCCGCAATTGATTCCGCATCTCGCGCCGGTGGTTTCGCCGATGATTGCTACCGCACGTGCGTTGCGTAAATTGCATGGGCCGGAACTGAAGATGGTGTTCATTGGGCCGTGCATTGCGAAAAAGGGCGAAGCGGCTAGCGAGCCGGTGTGGGATGAAATCAACGGCGTGCTGACCTTTCGCGAGGCGCGCGAGATGATGAGTGCGTCGGGCATTACCCCCCATGCGCTGTCGCGTGATCCCGAGCGGGGCCGTCGGCACAATGTGCATGATCTGGCGGCAAACGATCCACTGGCGATGGATTTTGATCCGCCGCATCCCGGAACGGGTGCGTTGTTTGCTATCAGCCGTGGGCTGGTGCAGGCGGCTGGGTTGACGGAAAATCTGCTGAGTAACGATGTGGTGGCAACGGATGGACGGCGTGAATTTGTCGAAGCGCTCAATGCGTTTGACAAAGGCAGTTTGCAGCCGCGTTTATTAGAGGTGCTTTGTTGCGAAGGGTGCATTATGGGTGCGGGCATGACGTCGGATGATGCCATGTTCCAGCGTCGGCGGCATGTGAGCGAGTACGTGCGCGACCGCATTACGGAGATGGATACAGATGCGTGGCAAGACGATCTAACCGGGTTTGAAGACTTGGACTTGGGCCGAACGTTTCTTCCGAATGACCAGCGGCAGCAATTTCCCAGTATGGCGGAGTTGCGTGCTATTTTGGAACGCATGGGTAAGCGGAGGGTGGAGGACGAGTTGAACTGCGGCGCGTGCGGGTACGAGACGTGCGCCGAGCATGCGATTGCGATCTACAAAGGGCGTGCGGAAAATGAGATGTGCTTGCCATACACCATTGAGCGCTTGCGGCATGCGCTCAAGGAATTGGGTAGTGCGCAGGAAGCGCTGGTGCATTCGGAGAAGTTGGCGAACATGGGCCAACTGGCTGCCGGTATCGCACACGAGGTGAACAATCCCATCGGCATCGTGCTGATGTACAGCCACTTGTTGCTGGAAACGTTGCCCGCTGATTCGCAACAACGGGCCGATCTGGAGATGATTGTAGAGCATGCGGAACGCTGCAAAACGATTGTGGCGGGACTGTTGAACTTCTCGCGGCAGAACAAGATCACGCGGAAGCAGACGGATGTGGAGGAACTGATTGGTCGGTTGGAACGCGCTATTACACTGCCCCCGAATGTGCGCCTGAGTGTGGAACATTATCTGGATGACCGCTTCTTTAATGTGGATGCGGATCAGGTGTTGCAGGTGCTGGTCAATTTGTCTAATAATGCGATTGGTGCGATGGGGGTGAAGACTGATGGTGAGTTGTCTATCGCGACTTCGGGTAACGGGCAGGAAGTGGTGATCGAGATTACGGATAATGGAGTTGGTATTTCTGAGGAGAATTTGAAACACTTGTTTCAACCATTTTTCACTACCAAGGAAGCGGGCAAGGGAACAGGACTTGGTTTGGCGGTGAGTTATGGTATTATCAAAATGCATCGGGGAGACATTCGTGTAAAAACCAACGCGAATCCGGTAAAAGGTCCGACCGGTACCACCTTCCGGGTGGTCTTGCCGCGTATCGGCGATGAAAGTTTGGAACCAGCCGTATAATCATCAATCAATACAAAGGGGAACAACATGTCTGAAAAAGCGCAGGGCAAAAAACCGATCAAAGTGCTGATTGTGGATGACGACCAAGACTTCCGCATGCAGGCGCGGCTTCAGTTGGAAGCCGATGGACACAAGGTGGTGGAGGCTGAAAATACCGAAATAGCGCGTCAACTGTTGGTTGATGAGAAACCTGATATTGCCATTGTGGATCTGATGATGGATGAGGTGGATGCGGGTTTCACGCTTTGCTACCAGATGAAGAAGACCTACCCGAATATGCCGATAATTCTGGCCACGGGCGCAGCGAGCGAGACGGGGATCGAGTTCGATTCTTCCACCGATGAAGAGCGCTCCTGGGTGAAGGCTGATGTTGTTTTAAACAAACCGATCCGTTTTGAGCAGTTGACAACTGAAATTCATCGGTTGTTGGATAAATAAAAGAGTGGACGGGGTGGGCTAAATAAGCAGAATGGACTGAGGTTTTGCAGTCCGTTTAGTCCGCCCCTTCTGCAAAGGTTTCTCATGAGCGAAATTCTCCGTATCCTCATTGTCGATGACGAAAGTGCCATGCGTAGCGTGGTGCGTCGCGTACTGCTTGGTTTGCAAGTGGCCGTTTCGGATGTGCATGTCAACGCAACCTTCGAATTGGACGAAGCATCCAGCGGCGAAGAAGCGCTGGAGAAAATTGCGACGAACAAACCGGACCTCATGTTGCTCGACTTGAAACTACCGGGCATCAGCGGTCTCGACGTGTTGGAAAAACTCGCGGAAAATAAAACCGAAGTGTTGGTGGTGATGGTCACGGCGTATGCCACCATTCAGACGGCTGTTACGGCGACCAAGCAGGGGGCGTATGATTTTCTGGCCAAGCCCTTCACTCCGGACGACCTGCGCAACACGGTGCGCAAGGCCACGCGGCACATTGTGCTGCAGCGGCAGGCGCGGCAACTGGCCGAGGAAAAACGGCGTGTGCGTTTCGAATTTATCTCGGTGCTGGCGCATGAGTTGAAAGCGCCTATCAGTGCGGTTGAAGGGTACGTGGACACGCTGGAGAAGGATTTTGTCAAGAACGATCCGGAGATTTATGACAAGGTTTTGGAGCGCTGTCGCATCCGTTTGGAAGGCATGCGCAAGATTATTAACGATTTGCTGGATATGACGCGCATGGAGTCCGGGCGCAAAAAACGCGAACTGATTGAGTTGGACGTCACGGAAGTGGCCAAGATTTCGATGGAGTCCATCCAGCCGTCTGCCGATCAAAAACGCATTGTTCTTGATCTTCGCGTGGATGGGCCGGTGCTTTTGCGCGCGGACCGTGCCGAGATGGAGATTGTTCTAAACAACTTAATTTCTAACGCGGTCAAGTACAACCGGGATGAGGGGCGGGTGGATGTTTCGATTGTTCGCGATGATGACCATGTGGTCATTCGCGTGGAGGACACCGGCATTGGATTGACGGAGGATGAAGCGGCCAAGTTGTTCAACGATTTTGTGCGCATCAAAAACAACAAGACAAAAGACATCTTGGGCAGCGGCCTTGGCTTGTCTATTGTAAAAAAGATCGCGGAACTGTATCATGGCACTGCCGTCGTCGAGAGCGAACCCGACAAGGGGAGCGTATTTACGGTGACGCTTGGCGTGACAGAAGCGGCGGAGTAAAAAATTAAAGGGATGAGGGCGGAGGGATAAGGGATGAAAACTGGCGGTGCGCTGTTTCATCCCTTATCCCTCTGCCCTCATCCCTTTCTTCTCAAGGAATAACCATGAACGAACAAGAAATAGTTGGCTGGTTGCGCGAGACTGACGAAACCAGGTTGGAAGAATTGTGGAAACGTGCGGACAATACGCGCAAGAAAAACGTGGGCGATGCGGTGCACCTACGGGGGTTGATTGAGATTTCCAACCACTGCACGCGTTCCTGCGGCTACTGTGGCTTGCGTGCGCAAAATACCAAGATTGAACGCTATCGCATGGAGCCGGACGAAATTCTGGAGTGCGCCAACAAGGCGAAAGAATTTGGTTACGGCACGGTGGTGATGCAGTCGGGCGAAGACTTGGCGATTGCATCCGGTTGGGTGGCGGCCCTTATTCGACGGATCAAAGAAGAGACCGGGTTGGCCGTAACGCTGAGCCTGGGCGAGCGCGAGGAACAAGAACTCACGCGGTGGAAAAATGCCGGTGCGGATCGTTACCTGCTGCGTTTTGAAACGTCGAATCGGGCGCTTTTTGACAAGATTCATCCGCCGCTGGGCGAAAAGCCGTGTGACCGGATTGCGTTGCTGAAACAATTAAAACATCTTGGTTTTGAAACAGGGAGCGGCGCGTTGATCGGTATTCCCGGGCAAAGTTACGAAGACTTGGCGCGGGACATTATGTTGTTTGCCGAACTGGGGCTGGACATGATTGGTTGCGGTCCGTACATTCCGCATCCCGAAACGCCGCTGGCATCTGAGATGGAAACCGCGCTGGCGGGAGGTGACGAAACCCAAGTTCCCAATACGGAACTGATGGCTTACAAAGTAATCGCGTTGGCGCGTCTGGTTTGTCCGCGTGCGAACATTCCGAGTACCACGGCGATTGCAACGCTGAATCCCGCACGGGGGCGCGAGTTTGGGCTGGAGCGCGGCGCAAATGTTGTTATGCCGAATTTGACGCCGGTGAAGTACCGCGCATTATATGAGATTTATCCGGGCAAGGCGTGCATTACGGAAACCGCCGATGCGTGCGCAGCCTGTTTGCGCGGGCGGATCGAATCTATCGGACGCCAGGTCGGAACCGGTCGCGGCGATTCGATGAATTATCTGTTGCGGTCGTAGCGTTCAATATATTGCTTTTGAAAAGCCTCTGCATTTGTGATGAATAGGGTTGCTCGAAGTTAGTTTTCGTCTGCCACTGTTGCCGAAATAACTTCTTCAATTGTCGTCACGCCATCAAGAATTTTGCGAATACCCGCTGCACGTAAACTGCGCATTCCCTCTGCGATGGCTGCCTTCTTCAACGAGATGGGGGAGGCTCCAGCCAAGACCATCTCGCGTAAACTATCCGACATACGCATCAGTTCGTAAAGTGCCACGCGGCCACGGTACCCCGTTCCGCGGCATTCTGGACAACCTAATCCGTGGGAAAAATGCGCCGTGGGATCATCAATTCCGATGGCCGTCAATAACTCTTGTGCAGGCTCGTAACGCTCCTTGCAATTTTTGCAGATACGGCGCACAAGACGTTGCGCCACAATCAGGTTCAGCGAAGCTGTAATCAGGAATGGTTCCACACCCATGTTCACCATACGGCTGATGGTACTCGGCGCATCGTTCGTGTGCAACGTGCTCAGCACCAAGTGGCCCGTGAGTGCCGCCTTGACGGCAACCTCGACGGTTTCCAAGTCACGAATTTCACCGACCATGATGATGTCGGGGTCCT